>JAFZFR010000071.1 GCA_017555805.1 Alistipes sp.
ATTTTGAATTATTTTTTGTGCCAGCGCAAAAAAAATAGTATCTTTGGGAGATTATTGTTCATTGAACAATTAGGATAGGTTGCTTATAAAATACAAAACAAAAAATATTATGTCAGAAAAGAAGTTTAAGCGTTATCTTATCACTTCGGCACTCCCTTATGCCAACGGACCTGTTCATATCGGTCACCTGGCGGGTGTTTATGTGCCATCGGATATATATGCGCGTTACCAGCGTTTGAAGGGTAACGATGTCATTTCGGTGTGCGGTAGCGACGAGCACGGTGTGCCCATCACCATCAAGGCGCGTAACGAGGGTATCACTCCCCAGCAGGTTGTGGATCGTTACCACGCAATCATCAAGGATGCGTTCCAGCGTCTGGGTATGTCGTTCGACATCTACTCACGCACATCATCGCCTACACATCGCGAGACTGCCTCGGCTTTCTTCCGTAAACTCTACGACGAGGGTAAGTTCATCGAGCAGACATCAGAGCAGTTCTACGACGAGGAGGCAAAGACATTCCTCGCCGACCGCTATATCGTGGGTACTTGTCCACGCTGCCAGAGCGAGGGCGCCTATGGTGACCAGTGTGAGAAGTGCGGCTCAACACTCTCGCCTGATGAACTCATCAACCCAAAGTCGAAGTTGTCGGGTGCTGTGCCAGTGAAGAAGGCTACAAAGCACTGGTATCTGCCTTTGGATCAATATGATGCGTTCCTGCGCGAGTGGATTTTGGAGGGTCACAAGGAGTGGAAGTCGAATGTATATGGTCAGTGCAAGAGTTGGCTCGACACTGGTCTTCAGCCTCGTGCCGTAAGCCGCGATTTGGATTGGGGTATCCCTGTGCCAGTCGAGGGCGAGGAGGGTAAGGTTTTGTATGTGTGGTTTGATGCGCCAATCGGCTATATATCTGCTACAAAGGACCTTACACCCGACTGGGAGAAGTACTGGAAGGACGAGGAGACCAAGATGGTACACTTCATCGGTAAGGATAATATCGTGTTCCACTGCATCGTGTTCCCATCAATGTTGAAGGCTCACGGCGGCTATATCCTCCCAGAGAATGTACCTGCAAACGAGTTCCTTAACCTTGAGGGTGACAAGATTTCGACATCGAAGAACTGGGCTGTGTGGTTGCACGAGTACCTCGATGAGTTCCCAGGCAAGGAGGATGTTTTGCGTTATGTTTTGTGCGCGAACGCTCCCGAGACCAAGGATAACGACTTCACCTGGAAGGACTATCAGGCACGCAACAACAACGAGTTGGTTGCCATCCTCGGTAACTTCGTAAACCGCGCGTTGGTACTTACCCAGAAATACTATTCTGGCGCTGTTCCTGCCGCTGGCTTCCTCACAGAGTATGATCGTGCCACTATCGAGGAGTTAAGCGGAATTAAGGCGTCTTTGGAGGCAAATATCGAGTCTTACCGCTTCCGCGAGGCGTTGAAGGATGCGATGAACTTCGCCCGCATTGGTAATAAGTACCTCGCCGACACCGAGCCTTGGAAGGTTATAAAGAGCGACCCAGAGCGCGTAAAGACTATTCTCAACATCGCTTTGCAGATTACTGCTAATGTGGCAATCGCTATCGAGCCATTTATGCCATTCTCTGCCGAGAAGATTAATAAGATGTTGAATATCAATAAGTTGAGTTGGGAGCAGTTGGGCTCAATGGATCTCATCGCAGCCGAGCACACTATCGGTAAGCCTGAACTTTTGTTCGAGAAGATTGAGGATGATGTCATCGAGGCTCAACTCAAGCGTCTGGCGGACATCAAGGCTGCAAATGCTGCCGCTGCGGCTGCCGAGCATGTGACCGAGCAGAAGGAGGAGATTTCGTTCGATGACTTCCAGAAGATGGATATTCGCGTTTCGACAATCCTCGCTGCCGAGAAGGTTGCCAAGACAAAGAAACTCTTGAAACTCACCGTTGATACTGGTATCGACAAGCGCACTATCGTGTCGGGCATCGCCGAGCACTTCACACCCGAGGAACTTATCGGCCGTCAGGTGTTGGTACTCGTAAACCTCGCACCACGCGAACTCAAGGGTATCGAGTCAAAGGGTATGATTCTTATGGCGGAGGATGCTTCGGGTAAGTTGGAGTTGTTGGCGCCAGGCAACAAAACCAACAACGGCGCAATCGTAGGTTAAAATTATATAATTCCACTATTTTGGCATCTGGCTTGATTTCGGGTTGCTCACATACACCCAAGTATGCTCCGCACCCTCAATCTGCGACCAGCTTCAAAATAGAAGCAATTATAAAATTTTACTTGAAAATATCTCTTATTAAAGAGTAAAATAAATTTTGAATTCTAAATTTTGAATTATGAAGAATATCGATTGGAGTGCATTGACATTCAATTATTATAAGACCGACATCAACGCTCGCGCTTATTATAAGAATGGCGCTTGGAGTGAGGTGGAATATACCGACGACGAGTATATCAAGATGCATATGTCCACAACCTGTCTCCACTATGGTCTGGAGTGCTTCGAGGGTTTGAAGGCCTTTCGTGGTGTGGACGGCAAGGTGCGTCTGTTCCGTGTCGAGGAGAATGCAAAGCGTATGCAGGCATCTGCCCGCAAATTGTGCCTCCCAGAGCCTACTGTCGAGATGTTCGTTGAGGCTTGCTACGAGGTGGTGAAGCGTAATATCGACTATGTACCACCCTACGAGTCGGGTGCATCGTTATACCTCCGCCCAGTGCTTATCGGTAGTTCGGTAGGTCTTGGCGTGAAGGCTTCGCCAGAGGCTATGCTGATTGTCTTCTGCTCACCAGTAGGAGCGTACTTCAAGGGTGGTATGAAGCCTATCAAGGTTATCATCGACCGTATGCAGGACCGTGCTGCTCCACGGGGAACAGGCGACACAAAGGTGGGCGGTAACTACGGCTCAAGCATCCTTTCGGGTGAGAAAGCGCACACTTTGGGTTACTCAAATGTGATGTATCTCGATGCAGTTGAGCATAATTATATAGAGGAGTGCGGCGCTGCCAACTTCTTCGGTATTAAGGATGGTAAGTATATCACGCCAAAATCGCCTTCAATTTTGCCTTCAATCACCAATAAGAGCCTCCGTACTCTCGCGGCAGATATGGGTCTTGAGGTTGAGGAGCGCCCTATTCCAGTGTCAGAGTTGGCCTCTTTCGAGGAGGCTGGCGCTTGCGGAACAGCGGCTGTTATCTCCCCTATCGGCTACATCTATGACCTCGACACCGACGAGAAGATTACTTACGGCGACGGCGAAACAGTAGGTAAGACCTGTCTTTCACTCTACAACGCCCTTCAGGATATTCAGTATGGACGCGCCGAGGATAAGTTTGGATGGGTTACTATTGTTGAGTAATTCGATAAAAATCGTCTAATAAGGTGTTTTCTGCGTTACACTCGTCCTCGAAATCCTCATTTACGCTTTGTAAACTGCGGTTTCTCGGACATCGTAAGCCTTGAAAACCCTCTTATTATACAATTTTTAGTTAGTTTAGGAGAAGTGAAAACTTCTCCTTTTTTTATTATATAGGTGTAAATTATCTTCGGTGGCGGGCGGGGGTGACGCGCATAGCGCGTTACGCCACCGAAGATTCAGGTGTTTACACCTGATTTTTCTTACATATATACATAAAAAAAAGTGTTCCACGGGGAACACTTCTGTAATTCAAAATTAAGAATTCATAATTCAAAATTATTTTATCGACCAAATTTAATCAGCAAAACATTGATATCTGCTGGACTTACGCCTGGAATTCTTGATGCTTGACCGATGGTCTGCGGACGGATTTTCGTTAGTTTTTGGCGAGCCTCGATGGTCAGTGCGTTCATCTGCATAAAGTCGAAACCCTCGGGGATGGTAATATTTTCCAGTCGGTGCAACTTCTCGGCGAGCAATTTTTCGCGCTCGATGTAGCCGCGATACTTGATTTGAATCTCCGCCTGCTCGATTACTTCGGCGGTTATGTTGTTCGCCTCGATAAATTTTTTCACTCTTGGCAACGCCTCAATCAACTCCGCAAATGAAAATTCGTTGCGTGCTATGAGCGCATAAAGTTTCTTTCCTTGCGTCGGAGCCTCCAAATTCTTCGATTTTGAAACGCTCTCAATTTCCGATATTCTGACACTGTGGTCGTGCGCGAAAGAAATAAGCGATTCTACGAGTGATTTTTTTTCGACGAAATTCGCCCAATTTTTCTCGGTTACGAGTCCAATTTCGTGACCGAGCGGAGTGAGTCGCAAGTCGGCATTATCCTGACGGAGCAAGATTCTGTACTCGGCACGCGATGTGAACATACGATATGGCTCATCGACCCCCTTCGTCACAAGGTCGTCAATCAACACGCCGATGTATGCCTCGTCGCGCTTGAGCACGATAGGCTCACTACCCTGCAACTTGCGGTGTGCGTTTATGCCCGCCATGAGTCCCTGCGCCGCAGCCTCCTCATATCCCGTCGTGCCGTTCACCTGACCCGCGAAGTAGAGGTTTTCCACCAACTTGGTCTCCAGCGAGTGGCGCAACTGTGTCGGTGGGAAGTAATCGTACTCGATGGCGTAGCCTGGTCGGTAGATGTGCACACCCTCCAGACCGCGTATCTTACGCAGTGCCGCCAACTGAATCTCCTGCGGCAGTGATGATGAAAAGCCGTTGATGTAGTACTCGTTGGTATCCCAGCCCTCGGGCTCAAGGAACAACTGGTGTTGCTCCTTCTCGGCGAAGGTGCGTAGTTTATCCTCGATGCTCGGGCAGTAGCGAGGACCTATGCCGTGAATCGTTCCGTTGAAAAGTGGCGAGCGGTCGAAACCAGTGCGCAGGTGGTCGTGCACCTCGACCGATGTATAGACCAAATAACAAGGCTTTTGCTCCTTAACCGCTTGAGTATCAACGGAAAACGAGAATTTTGAAGGTTCTGCATCACCCGCCTGCTCCTCCATAACCGAGAAGTCAATCGAGCGGGCGTCGATGCGTGCTGGCGTACCCGTTTTCATTCGTCCCGCCTCGAAACCAAGCGCCACGAGTGACTCGGTGATACCCTTCGATGCCGCATCTGCTGCCCTACCGCCCTCGGCGCTCTGCTCGCCGCAGTGCATCAATCCCGTGAGGAATGTGCCCGCCGTGAGGATGATTGCCTCGGCACGAAACTCCACGCCCATACGCGTTTTTACGCCCTTTACGCGGGGTTTCCCGCCCTCGGTGTCCACCACAAGGTCGGTGGCAGCATCCTGCCATATATAGAGGTTATTTTCGTTCTCCAGCTCCTTTCTCCACAGACGGCTGAAGAGCTCCTTGTCGCACTGCGCGCGTGGGCTCCACATAGCCGCTCCCTTTGAGCGGTTGAGCATACGGAACTGGATGGTCGAGCGGTCGGTGATGACTCCCATTCTGCCGCCCAAGGCGTCTATCTCTCTGACTATCTGACCTTTGGCAACCCCACCCACAGCTGGGTTGCACGACATTGCCGCCATCTTCTGCATATCCATCGTCAGCAGCAGCGTGCGTGAGCCAAGGCGTGCCGCCGCAGCCGCCGCCTCACATCCCGCGTGACCCGCGCCGATGACGATTATATCGTAGGTGTATAAATCTTTATTTGGGTGTTGTGCAGCCATATATTTTAATTCAAAATTAAGAATTCAAAATTCAAAATTATTGGGCTGACGCTCGGTAATATTTACAAAAAATATCGTTGTCAGTCTTAAACTTCTTTTAATGGTTTTGTCAAACTTAAAAATAAAAAAATCAATC
>JAFZFR010000072.1 GCA_017555805.1 Alistipes sp.
ATCTTGGAGTTGGCCAATCTTGTGATAATTGTAAAATCAATTCGGATTCTTGTTTTTTGATTTTTGCAATTTCCTCTAGTTTTAACGATAACAAAAATTGATGATGACTTGAATATGAATATGATTTCTTCGCCTTCTTTATTGCTTTTTGAATATCCTTTTCTTGAATTCCAAAATCGCTGTCTTTATAACCAGCTTCTTCTTTTAGTCGATGCCAAGGAATAAAAGCAGTCTCAGAATAAAGGAGTTTATCGCCTATAGGGAACAAACTTTTAATGTATGGATCTTTTGTATTTATGGAAGTACGTTTCCATACATAGTACGAATCATCGTCTCCTAACTTTTTAATATGAGTATCGAATGTTTCTATCTTTAAAGAACCAAAAATTTCTTGTATATCTAAACCTTTAATATATGAATCACATTCGGAATATAGCTTTGCAAAATAATTTTGATTGTAACAATCAATTGAGGGATGGTTGTTTAAGATGTTTTTTATTAATAAAGTCTCTTTTTTAGTTGTCATAAAAGGGCTGTCAGCCCATTCTTTTCTTCCATTTTTACAATGTTTCTTACAATATTTTCCATAAATAAGAAAATATGGGCCGTAATAAGCCCGTCCTGCTTCTGCTGTCGTCCTTATTTTAAACATCGGGTTATTAACATGATATACATGTTGATCAGGCATTTCTGTATTTAAGGTATCTGAGAATTTGAAAGTGTTAAAAATTACGACATCGCCAATTTCAAAATTAGCCTCGTTGTCCTTTTTGTTAAACATAAAGAACAATCCTCTTTCATCATATATTATTATAATATTGTCTGTTGTTATGCAAACAACACCAATGTGACTATTTTCTTCCATACGTTATATATTTTTCTATTATTAACAAAAAGAATGGCACTAGGATACCAATTCTTATCTATTTTGTATTTCAGTTTTTTAGGCTTCGCACTTGCAAGAATAGTATAACGATCCTTTTACTTCTAATGTTTTGGATAGAGTTATATCCATAGATTTACAAAGTTACAATTATTCTTATATAATTATCTATGTTTGAGCAATTTTTATTTTGTATGTGGTTTGATGTTGCTACTAATCACATTAAATAACTTTAACCAATATTTAATGGGAGAAGGAAGCTCTTCAGCAGGATCTGATAGGAGATAGAAAGTATAAAAAGAAATGTTTAAAATCATTTAGTCGTTTTACTAGTACTCGAAGCCGGGATCGAAGCGCCGCAACTGAAGTTGCAAGCTCGCGCGGATACCTTAAGCGCAGACCAAAGGTCGAGCAATTAATATCTAATTATCCGCGCAACCGCCTCTAAAGTGAGCATCGCGGCTTGATGTAAGCATTGTTTTCGAGGGCAGAAGGCGAAGCCTGTGTTGTAAGATTGTTGTATTTGCGAGCTTGCTTGCAAAAATATAGCAATCAACAACACTCAAACTGCGTCAGCAGTTCAGCCCTCGCATACTTACATACTCTAATAAGACCCAACGCCAACTACCATAAAACAAAAAAAGAGAAACCATAAGTTTCTCTTTCCGTACTCGAAACCGGAATCGAACCGGTACGGGCATTACTGCCCACAGGATTTTAAGTCCGGCGTGTCTACCTATTCCACCATTCGAGCAACCGCCTACTTTTAGGTAAGACGCCACAAAAGTAGTAAAATTATTTCAATTCGCAAATCTTTGCATCTATATATTCGATAATCTTTTCCTTGTCGGCGGGGTGGAACCACGCAAACTCCTCGTCGCGTCGAAACCAGGTGAGTTGTCGTTTTGCGTAGCGGCGTGAGTTGCGCTTGATAAGTTCGATAGCCTCCTCGCGCGTGGTTGTGCCGTCGAAGTAGTCGAACATCTCGCGGTAGCCTACGGTCTGCAATGAGTTCAGTTCGCGCAGATGATAGACCGCGCGTGCCTCCTGCTCCAATCCCTGCTCAATCATTATATCGACCCTTCGGTCAATGCGCTCATAGAGCGTCGCTCGGTCCATATCGGTAGCCACCTTCACGATGCCAAATGGGCGCTCGCGCCTCTGGCCAGTGCGAAGCGTGGAGTAGGGCTTTCCCGTTGCGATGCATACCTCCAGGGCGCGCAACACGCGGGCGGGATTCTTTCTATCTACCACCTCGTAAAACGCAGGGTCGAGTTCACGCAGACGCTCCGCCATAGCCTCTATGCCAAGTGTTTTGAGTTCCTCGGCAAGCGACGAGCGCAGGGCTGGCTCTACCTCGGGCAGGTCATCCATACCCTCGCATAACGCCTTGATATATAGCCCCGAACCACCTACGGCTACCACCGTATCGTGACTCTTGAACAACTCCTCTAATCGCGCCAATGCCTCCTGCTCGTATGCTCCGCAGTTGAAGTCCTGCGTGAGGGAGTGCGAGGCGATGAAGTGGTGCTCTACGGCTGCGAGTTGCTCGGCGTCGGGCTGTGCCGTGCCGATAGGGATGCCGCGATAGAACTGACGCGAGTCGGTCGAGATTATAGGTGCTTGATAGTGCTGGGCAATGTGGATTGAGAGGTCAGTCTTGCCCGACCCCGTAGCACCCGCTATGACTATCAATGTTTTACCCATCGAAGTTGGAATGTAAGATTAATACTCGTCGTCGTAACTGTCGTCGCCGTCAAAGTCGTTGTAGTCACCCATCATCTCATCGAAGATTGAGCCGCCCTCATCTACGATTTCTGGGTCGTACTGGTCGGGTGTCTCGGCGTGAGCAAACTGTAAGCGTGGGTACTCCATACCCTTTGCCGGCTCCTTCGCCTCGATAAGTTCGATGAAGTAGGCGCGCTCGGTGAATGGGTCAAACACATAGATAAGGCGTGCGTGGAGGTAGGTCAATACATCCTCCAGACGAGCCGAGGCCATAGGCTGTGGCATACCGTTGCCGCCGTCGCCCATACCGCCCTCCATATCCATATAGGTGTATTCCTGCAACTTCTCCCAGCGCTCGTCGGCTGTGAAGAACGATGCCATACACTGGTCGTAGCGGAGCATCTTGATAAGGAAGTCGTGGAGGTCGAGGAGCGTGTTGCTTGCATCCACCTCAAAGTCGCGAACGAAGTTATCGTTTTCGTCGCTCAACATTCTGAATCTGTAAATCATATTTTTCGCTATTTAATTTCGTTAATTGCCTCTTTCAGTTGGTCGAGAGCCTGCTTTAGGGTGGCGCGCGTAGTGCCTACATTGAGGCGCATATGCTGCTCGCCCTCGACGCCAAACATAGCGCCATCGTTCATCGCAAGGCGTGCCTTGTTGATGAGCATATCCACCAGCGCCGAGTGCTCCAGACCGAGGTCTGTAAAGTCCATCCACACGAGATAGGACGCCTGTGGCTTCATAATCTTTACGGCGGGGATATTCTCCTTGAGATACTCCTCCACAAAGTCGATGTTACCCTCGATGTAGGCTATCATCTGCTGACGCCACTCCTCGCCCTTGGTGAATGCCGCCTCGGTTGCTGTCATCGCAAAGATTGTCGCCATATCAAACTCGTTTGCAATGAGCCAGTCGAAGAAATATTTTCGCAACTCCTCGTTTGGTACGATGCAATATGAACTCACGATGCCCGCTATGTTGAATGTCTTGGATGGTGCACCGAAGGTGATGCTGCATTGCGCCGCCTCTGCCGAAACTGTCGCAAATGGGATATGTCGGTTGCCATAGAGGGGCATATCGCAGTGAATTTCGTCCGATATGACCACAATGTTGTGCTTGCAGGCAATCTCCGCCAGACGAGCCAAAATCTCGCGGCTCCAGGTGATTCCTACGGGGTTGTGTGGGTTGGCAAGAATCATCACCTTGCACTTTGGGTCGATGACCTGCTCCAGATTCTCAAAGTCCATCTCGTATCCCGACTCCGTCAGGCGCAGAGGGTTGAGCACCACCTCGCGGTCGTTGAGTTCGGGTACACGGCGGAATGGGTGATATACGGGCGGCTGGATGATAATCTTGTCACCAGGAGAGGTGAAGCGGTTGATAACCATACCGATACCCTTCACGATGCCTGGGATGTAGCGCATCCACTCGCGCTCCACCTGCCAGCCGTGGCGCTGCTGCAACCAGTTCTGGATGCTCTGCCAGTAGCCATCATACTCGATGGTGTAGCCGAGGATGGGGTGGTTGATGCGCTCCACCAGCGCCTCGCGGATAAAGTCGGGCGTAGGGAAGTCCATATCTGCCACCCAGAGGGGGATAAGGTCGTCGCGACCGAAGTTCTCCTTCAGCGCATCGTGCTTGACGCAGTGCGTGCCGCGGCGCTCTATATAACTGTCAAAATCGTAAATCTTACTCATTATTGTTGGGTTAAAAAGTTCATTACATCCACTCCGTCGGCAACATCCCACAGCGTAGGGTACTGCGCCCTGCCAAAGGCCACGCGGCGTGGGTGGGCGATGGCATTTGATACGATGCACTGGATGCGCCTATCGTTTGCGGCAATCCACTGCTCGACCTCGCTGATGGAGTCGTAGGTGTGGTAGTTTATCTGGCTTATGTTCTCCGAAAAGTTGTTGCTCTCAACGGCAATGTATCCGCCAAGGTCCTTGAACGGTATGCCTAACATACTCTTCAGCGCTCGGTTTTGGCGGTAGTTACCCTCCATCATCGCGTTTCGCTCGGTGGGCGGGGTAATCTTCAGGTCGTAACCCCTCGGCACAAGCACCAGCGAGATATTGCGACAACCCAGTCCGTTGTGCGAGAAGATGTCTGTTGCAAGAGCCTCAATCTCCTCCTCGCTCTCGTTGCCGTCAAGTACAGCCAATGAGTGGCGTGAGCCGCGGATGATGGTCGGCAGATTGGCGTAGCGCGTACGGAAATGTTGTGCCGCCTGGTCGCCTCCCGTTGCGATAGCCATATCAATAGGCTCGTTGTCGGAGTAGGGGAGAATTGGTATCTCGGGCTCAATCTCACGCAGGAGGCTAATGATGTAGTCGGTCAGCACTCGGTCCTTGCTCGAAGGCTTTACAAGTGCCGTATGACCCGCCATAAGGACGCACAGGAGGTCGTAGAAACCCACCAGAGGAATATTTCCCGCCATAATGATTGCGACCCTGCGTGGCTCTGCCTTGCGATATGCTTTAGCCCACTGCTCCAACTTCTCACGATTGAGCATCTCCTCGCGTATGGCATCCACCGCCAGCAGAATGTCGTGGCTGCTGAACCACCCATTCTCCTCGATGGCGCGACGCATCGCCTCCTGCGAAGATGGCTCCTCGCAGAAGTGCTCCAGACGCTCGCCGAGCGCCGAGAATATCTCAATCATCCGTTCCATTAGGGTATGTTATATTGTCTTAACTCCGTCGCCAACTCGCGCTCCTTGCCGCCCACAAACCTATTAACCAGGGCGTGAAACTTCGCCGAGTGGTTGTGGTGGACGGTGTGGCACAACTCGTGCACAATCACATAGTCCTGCAAGTGGCGTGGCAGTGTCATCAGGTAGAGACTCAACGAAAGGTTGTTCTGCGCCGTACACGAGCCCCACTTTGTGCGGGCGGCACGGATAGTGACCTTGCCGTAACTCAACCCCAGCGCCCTCGCAATCTCTGCCACTCGCTGTGGTAGATGAGCCTTCGCCTCTGCGCGCAACTGCTCAATCTCCGCCTGCGACAACACCTTGCGCTCGGGGCGCGCGGCATACTTCGCCTTTACGCTCTCGACCCACTCCGCCTTGCTCTCCAGGAACTCCAGCGCTCGCTTTTGCGAGATGTAGGGCGGAAAACTCAACCTCACCTCGCCCGAGGGGCGCACCGACAACGATATGCGTGACGAGCGTCGGGTGGAGGATATTGTAATCTCGCCCAGACGGGGGTGGCGTAGCGTCGATTTCATTGTTAGCCGATTCGCTGGCGTACCACCTCAAAAAGCATCACAGCAGCCGCTGCGGCTACATTGAGTGACTCGATTGCGCCAATCATAGGGATGGCCAACTGCTCGTCGCAGAGTTTCAGCACCTCCTTTGAGATACCTGTATCCTCGGCACCCATCACGATAACGGTAGGCTTTGTAAAGTCGGCATCGTAGATGAGTTTTGTACTCTTCTCTGTCGCGGCAACAGCCTGAAAACCCTCTGCCTGCAACGCCTTGATGGTGTTGCGGATTGAGCCCACACGGCACACTGGGATGCGGCTCAATGCACCAGCCGACGAGCGCATAGCATCAGAGTTTACGGGCGCAGAGTTCTTCAGCGGAGTAATCAATCCGTGAGCACCAGCGCACTCTGCCGAACGGGCAATACCGCCGAAGTTACGCACATCGGTCACGCCGTCGAACAACACGATAAGCGGAGTCTCATCCTCGGGCACGCGCTCCAGAATGTCGCTCAACTCCACATACTCGATTGGGGCAATCTGTGCCACAACGCCCTGATGGTTGAGTTTTGTGAGGCGGTTGAGTTTCTCAACGGGCACCTCCTGGATGCGTATGCGGTGGCGGAAAGCAAGGTCGCGCAACTCGGTCATCAACTGACCCTCGGCACCCTTGCGGATGAAGAGGCGCTCAATCTGCTTGCCTGTCTGTATCGCCTCGGCTACGGGGCGGATACCAAATACAATATCACTCATATATTTATTGATTTTCTGTTATTTCCAATTCGTAACTTGCCTTCTCCCACTCGTGCATCAGGTGGTCGTAACGGCTCTTAAGGTCGTTGTAGGCGGCGTAGTCTGCCTCGTTGTACTCCGTTGCAGTAGCAAACTTTTCGTCATAGGCGGCAATCTTCTCCTCCACCGTTGCCAGTTCAGCCTCCACAGTCTCCACAGCCTTACGCATCTTGCGGATAAGTTTCTCCTGCTCCTTGCGCTGCTCGTAGTTTAGTTTGCCCGACGAGGTCTCCTTTGAGGCGGTTGCGGCGGGGGTGTCCTTGCGCTCGATGTCCTGCAATGACTCCACCTTGCGCTTTTCGAGGAAGTAATAAATACCACCCAAATACTCCTTCACGCCACCATCGCGGAACTCATATACTTTTTCCACCAGACCATCAAGAAAATCTCGGTCGTGCGATACAAGGATAACCGTGCCGTCGTACTTCTGGATAGCGCGCTTGAGAATATCCTTCGAGCGCATATCCATATGGTTGGTAGGCTCATCAAGCACCAAAAGGTTGTAAGGCTCAAGCATTAGGCGCGCCATAGCCAGGCGGCTGCGCTCGCCACCCGAGAGTACCTTCACCTTCTTCTCAATATCCTCGCCACGGAACAGGAACGCACCCAGGATGTCACGCAGGCGTGTGCGGATGTCACCCACAGCCACGCGGTCAAGGGTGTCAAACACCGTAAACTCGCCATCCATCAGGTCATCCTGATTCTGCGCGTAGTAACCTATGTTCACATTTGCGCCGAGGCGGATTGTTCCCTCGGTCTGCTCCAACTCGCCGATAATCATTCGTGCCATAGTGGTCTTACCCTCGCCGTTGCGACCCACCAGAGCAATCTTCTGTCCGCGCTCGATGGTAAATGTCGCGTCAGAGAAGATGCGCTTCTCGCCAAAGGCCTTGCCCACCTCCTTAATCTCTGCCACAATCTGACCAGAGCGTGGTGCGGGCGGAAACTTGATGTTCAGCGTAGCCAAATCCTCCTCCTCGACCTCGATGCGCTCCAACTTCTCGAGTTGCTTGATGCGTGACTGCACCTGATTGCTCTTCGTTGGCTTGTAGCGGAACTTTTCGATGAACTCCTCGGTCTTTTCGATTAGTTTCTGCTGATTCTCGTATGCGGCCATCTGCTGAGCACGGCGCTCGGCACGCAACTCAACAAACTTTGAGTAGGGAACCTTATAGTCGTAGATATGACCCAACGATAGCTCTACGGTGCGTGTGGTTACATTGTCCAAAAAAGCACGGTCATGCGAGATGAGCAACACTGCACCGTTGTAGTTGCGCAAGTACTCCTCCAACCACTGAATACTCTCAATATCAAGGTGGTTCGTCGGCTCGTCAAGCAGGAAAATCGAGGGACGGCGCAGAAGTAACTTAGCCAACTCGATACGCATACGCCATCCGCCCGAGAACTCGCTCGTAGCACGGTCAAAGTCCGTACGCTTGAATCCCAAGCCGAGCAGCGTCTTCTCGATGTCGGCCTCGCGCGTGTCACCACCAAGGATGTAGTAGCGGTCCTGCGCATCGTTCAAGCGGTGTAGTAGTGTCTCATATTCCTCCGACTCGTAATCCTCGCGTGTGGCGATCTCGGCTGTGAGTGATGCAATCTCTGCTTCGAGGCGCAACACCTCGTCAAAAGCCTTCTCGGTCTCGGCTTTGAGCGTAGTGGTGTCGGCCACACGCATCTGCTGTGGCAGGTAACCTATCGAACACTCGCCATTGATGGTCACAGCGCCCTCGGTGGGTTGCTGCTCGCCTGTTATTATACGCAGTAGGGTGGTCTTGCCCGCTCCGTTCTTGCCCACAAGGCCTATGCGGTCTTTCTC
>JAFZFR010000073.1 GCA_017555805.1 Alistipes sp.
CCAGTTATTTGTATAGACCATAGCACCCGCCTGCGACGAGAGCACCTCAACCTTGCGGCCAGTAGCCTCGCAACGAAGCTCACCCACCTCGGCCAAGATATTTGGCTTCCAGTTGTCCAACACAAAGAAGTGGTCGTAACCCTTGAAATCCTTCATATGGTTGAACTCCGAGAGAATCTCATCGCCAAACTTGCGCCAAGTGGTGAAATCCTGTGGAGTGCCCTTCACGTCGAGATACTCGCCCGTAGGAATCTGCGTTGGATCCATCTCCAGCACGCGTGAGCAGTTCAGGCGCAACTCGTGGTCGAGAATATCCTTGCCGCTACCCTCGCCAGCCAAGTTCCAATAGACGTGGTTTGTGAGGTTTACGACAGTTGTCTTGTTGGTGCGAGCCATATAGGTAATCTCCAGTTCGTTGTCGTCGCTGAAGTAGTAACCTGCCTCGACATACAACTCACCTGGATAGTTCTGCTCGCCATCCTCCGATGTGCGTGAGAAGACGATGCGGTTGGTCTCCACACGACTCTCCCACAACTGATTGGCAAAACCCTTTGAGCCACCGTGGAGGTGGTTAGGACCATTATTGATTTCGAGGTTATACTCTACACCCTCGATAGTCATCTTACCCTTCGCGATACGGTTGGCAACACGACCCACGCTCTTACCGCTGGCTGCACCATCGCCAAAGTAGCTCATAGCATCCTTGTAGCCGAGCACGATATCGTCTATCTTGCCATCACGATCGGGAGCCTTTACCGATACGATTGAAGCTCCGATATTGCAAAGCTGCACCTCGCAGCCGTTGGCGTTACGAATGGTATAGATTACAATCGCCTCGCCCTCAGGAGTTGCCCCCCAGATGTGCTGTAAAATCTCCATTATTCGATAGGTTTAAGGTTTTCCAAAAGATAGTCGATGCGCTTCAAGCACTCCTCCTTACCGATGAAGGCCGTTACGTCGTACATACCTGGGCCCTTACCTGCACCCACCAACGCCAAACGTAGTGTGTTCATAATCTGACCCATACCATACTCCTTCTCGGCAATCCAAGCGCCCACAATAGCCTCAGTGTTCTCCTTCGAGAAGTCCTCGATTGAGGCCAGCACCTCACGGAGTTCCTTCAGACGAGCAGGGTTCTCGCCCTTCCAATACTTCTTGGCCTGCTTCTCCTCATAAGAGGTTGGAGCAACAAAGAAATACGAAGTCAAATCCCACAGATCGCAGATGAATGTTGCACGCTCCTTCATAATGCCGGCAGCCTTGCCTGCCAACTCGTCGCTGGTCTCAACGCCGTTTGCCTTCAGGATAGGCTGGAACAACTCGGCAAGCTCCTCATCTGTTTTATGGTGCATATACTGCGCATTGAACCACTTAGCCTTATCGGGCTGGAAACGTGCGCCCGACTTCGACACGCGGTCGAGTGAGAAACTGTCGATAAGCTCCTGCATCGAGAACAACTCCTGCTCAGTACCTGGGTTCCAGCCAAGCAGAGCCAACATATTTACGAATGCCTCAGCGAAGTAGCCATCCTCCTTGTAACCACGAGCAGTCTCGCCAGTTGGTGATGTCCAGAAGAGAGGGAACACAGGGAAGCCCATCTTGTCGCCATCACGCTTCGAGAGCTTACCGCCACCTGTTGGCTTCAACAACAATGGAAGGTGAGCAAACTGAGGCTGAGTCTCCTGCCAGCCAAATGCACGATACAACAAGTAGTGCAAAGGCAACGATGGCAACCACTCCTCGCCACGAATAACGTGAGATATCTCCATCAAATGGTCATCAACGATGTTTGCAAGGTGATAAGTAGGCAACTCGTCAGCACTCTTGTACAACACCTTATCATCGAGTGTAGAGGTGTTCACCTTAACGTGGCCACGAATCAGGTCGTCCATCTCAACGATCTCATTCTCAGGCATCTTGAAACGTACTACCCAGATGTCGCCACGAGCTATGCGCTCCTCAACCTCCTCCTTCGAGAGTGAGAGCGATGTTGGCAACTTCTCGCGAACAGTGTAATTGTAGGCAAAGGTCTGACCAGCAGCCTCGGCCTCCTTACGCAGAGCGTCCAACTCCTCGGCTGTATCGAAAGCGTAGTAAGCCCAGCCAGCCTCAACGAGCTGCTTAGCATACTTCAAATAAATCTCCTTGCGCTCGCTCTGACGATATGGGGCGTGAGGGCCACCAACGCCTACACCCTCGTCAATCTCGATACCGCACCACTTAAGTGACTCGATGATGTAATCCTCGGCACCTGGAACGAAACGCTGTGAATCGGTATCCTCGATACGAAGAATCATCTTACCACCGTGACGGCGAGCAAACAAATAGTTGTAAAGTGCAGTACGCACACCACCCATATGCAATGGGCCTGTAGGTGATGGCGCAAAACGCACACGAACCTCTCTTGACATAATTTTCTATCTATTTTTAGTTTTTATTTTTCAAGCTTTCTGCAATCCCCCAAAACGCTCGATTTTCTGAGATGTTTTGAAGATTGCCCTCTTTTTAACATTCGGATTGTGATATTATTTTTAGATTCTCACTACTCCTCTGCCAAAACATTTGATTTGCGGAGATGTTTTGAAGATTGCCGAAGTGTTGAGAAGCGGAGCATACACGCAGTATGTGAGCATTCTCAACGCGAGCAAGATGCCAAAACAACCCGCAAGGCGAATGTTTTAAACGTTGAAGAGGAAGTGCATAATATCACCATCCTGAACAATGTACTCCTTACCCTCGATGCCAATCTTACCCACGTCGCGGCAAGCCTTCTCAGAGCCAAGAACCACATAGTCGTCGTACTTGATAACCTCGGCACGGATAAAGCCACGCTCGAAATCTGTGTGGATTATACCTGCGGTCTGTGGAGCCTTCATACCCTTCACGAATGTCCACGCACGGCTCTCGTCGGCACCCGTTGTAAAGAATGTCTGGAGGTTGAGCAACTTGTATGCCGCCTTGATAAGACGAGCCACGCCCGACTCCTCCAAGCCCATATCCTGCAAGAACATCTGACGCTCCTCGTAATCCTCCAACTCGGCGATGTCGGCCTCGGTTGCAGCAGCCACGATAAGCATCTCGGCATTCTCGTCGGCGATAGCAGCCTTCACAGCCTCGGTGTGAGCATTACCCGATACGGCGCTTGCCTCGTCCACGTTACAAACGTAGAGCACTGGCTTGTCGGTCAAAAGATTCAAATCGGCAATCAGCTTACGCTCCTCCTTGTCGGTCTCAACGGTACGAGCCGAGCGACCCTGCTCCAATGCCTCCTTGAACTGCACAAGCAACTCATAGCGACGCTTAGCGTTCTTATCACCCGCAACTGCCTGTTTCTGGCACTTGCCGATGTTGTTCTCCACAGTCTCCAGGTCCTTCATCTGCAACTCGGTGTCGATAATACCCTTGTCGCGCACTGGATCAACCGAGCCATCGACGTGGGTGATGTTACCATTCTCGAAGCAGCGCAAAACGTGGATGATAGCATTGGTATTACGGATATTTCCCAAGAACTTGTTACCCAAGCCCTCACCCTTCGAAGCGCCCTTCACCAAACCGGCGATATCGACGATTTCGATGGTGGTAGGGATAACCTTCTTTGGGTTATCAATCTCTGCCAACTTCACCAAGCGCTCATCGGGCACGGTGATAACGCCCACGTTGGGCTCGATTGTACAGAAAGGGAAATTTGCTGCCTGAGCCTTTGCATTGGACAAGCAGTTGAACAAGGTCGATTTACCCACGTTGGGCAGACCAACAATACCACATTGTAAAGCCATTTTATATCTCTGTTTATATTATATACTTTAATAATTTGACAAAAATAGTGATTTTTGAGCAGAGTAGCCCAATTTTAGGCACAAAATTTGACTTTGGGCAGGAAATTATCTCCTTGCAGAGGATAGATTTGGTGTGTGGCGACCAGATAAAATTGAGTCCAGCCAGAAATCGGCAAAATAAAACAACATATTGCTCTGCGAAAAAAAAGAGC
>JAFZFR010000074.1 GCA_017555805.1 Alistipes sp.
ATTAGTGTTGCAGTATTATAGTTATGTCATTACCCGACACCCAAAGGGTGGCGAAGGTAATCCTCCACTCAATAGATGTATTGCGGTACAATTTTCGGGAGGATCCCCATCGCCTTGCTGTGCAAGTCGGGGGATGACGATTTGATAACGATACAAAACCATATAATCACGAAAAGAAAATTCCGCCTGATAATTCAAGCGGAATTTCTCTTGTTTGAAAGGGTAAGTTGCGTTACTCCTTCATAGGCTTATAGGTGAACTCGTGGAACTCTGCCTCACCCTCGCCCATAGAGCAGAGTGCTGGACGAAGCGAGATAAAGTCGCCGAGTTTGTTGTGGTGCATATTCGCAATGTTGAGGTTCTCGTAGAGCACCACCCACTCCTTGCCATCCTTGCTTGCACTCATTGTGAGAGTCTTGCCCTTGTTCTCAAGGCGGAGGTGGAGTGATGTGCCGAACTTGTTGATAATCTCATCCTTGCTCTGTGCGCTCTTGTGGATGGTGATTACATCCTTGCTGCAAGTGACGCCCACAAATGCATCCTGACGATAGAAGAGCATAAGACCAGCCTCGTTGCCCTTGCCAAGTGAGAGCGATGTCTCGATAGTGTACTTGTAGTCGGGTGAAGCAGCAATCATCATACGGCCATCCTTTGGCGAAGTACCCTTCGCTGGAACGATTGCCGAGCCCTTCTTTGTAGTGACATAGTTTGTGATAGGCTCCTTCCAGCCCTGCCACTGCCAGCCGATAGCGCTTGAGTTGAAGTTGTCAGAGATGTCGAGCGTCATAGGCTTCATATGTGACACATCCAAATCCTTGATTGTGCGATACCAGCCACCCTTGGTCCACTCGATTGGCTCCATCACAGTGTGGCGACCAATAGCGTGTGCATCCTTCTTGTAGGCGTGGTACATAATCCACCACTGACCACCAGGACCCTCAATCAGGGTACCGTGACCGCGTGACCACCACTCCTCTGATGCAGAGTAGGTGTGAACGATAGGGTTGTAAGGCGAGTTCTCCCAAGGACCATAGATATCCTTTGCGCGGGCGCATACTGCCATGTGGCTTGTCGCAGGACCTGCTGTGCCACCCATCGCTGATGTCATATAGTAGTAGCCGTTGTAGTAGTTGAGTTTTGGTGACTCCAGGCAACCACACTCGGTCTCCCACTCGCGTGGGTAACTCCAACCGCCATAGACATGCTTGGTCTCACCTGCGCGAGCCAGACCGTCGTCGGTCAAAGGAGTTACATGACCTACATTTGTGAAGAGGTAGCGCTTGCCCTCGGGTGTCACGATAAGACCTGGGTCGATACCGTCAATCTTCAGGTCGATAGGCTCGCTCCAAGGACCAGTGACATCCTTACTCCAGATAACCCAGTTTGAGCCAGCATCTGGATAGTAGATATAATATGTATCACCTACCTTCTGGAAGTCGGGTGCCCAAGCAGACTCCTTCCAGTCAGCGAGGGCGTAGCCGATAGGCTCCCAAGAGCACAAATCCTTTGAGTGCCAAATCAGGAAACCTGGCTTGTAGTAGTTTGGCGTGTGTGTGAGGTAATAGTCGTCGCCATCCTTGATGATTGATGGGTCGGGATAATCACCTGGCATAACAACCACGCTCTGTGCAGATGCCGACGCGATGAATGCGACAACGGCAACGAGTGTAAAAAGCAATTTCTTCATAATCGTATGCAATTTTAGTTTGTTGTTAAAACGAAAGTCTCTTTAGCGAGGCAATACCTCGACCTCAAGTTTTGAGTATGCCTTCTCGGCCTTGGCGAGTGCCTCCTCGACATTCTCGCCGCGGGCAAGGATGACGCCCATACGGCGGTGACCCTTAACCTCGGGCTTACCGAAGATACGCACCTGAACATCTGGCTCTGCCAGTACCTCCTCAAGGTTACCGAACACAACCTTGTCGCTGTCACCCTCCACAACAACCGCCTTCGATGCGCTTGGACCGAAGAAGTTAATCTTTGGGATAGGCAGACCGAGGATTGCGCGTGCGTGCAGAGCAAACTCCGACAAATCCTGAGAAATCATCGTTACCATACCAGTGTCGTGTGGACGAGGCGAAACCTCGCTGAAGAGCACCTCATCACCACATACGAAGAGCTCCACGCCAAAGATACCATAACCGCCCAGCGCGTCAGTTACCCTCTTCGCGTAATCCTGCGCCAGCGCCAACGCCTTCTCGCTCATAGGCTGTGGCTGCCAAGACTCGCGGTAGTCGCCATCCACCTGGTGGTGACCGATAGGGTTGAGGAATGATGTGCCGCCAGAGTGACGAACGGTGAGCAGCGTAATCTCGTAGTCGAACTTCACAAAGCCCTCGACGATAACCTCGCCACCACCTGCGCGACCGCCCTCCTGGGCAATCTTCCAAGAGTTGTCGGCATCCTCTGGTGAGCGCATAACGCTCTGACCGTGACCCGATGAACTCATAATAGGCTTCACCACGCAAGGTGTGCCAATCTTCTCAACGGCTGCGTCAAACTCCTCGCGCGTAGCGGCGAAGCAGTAGGGTGATGTTGGGATGCCCAACTCCTCGGCTGCCAACTGACGGATGCCCTTGCGGTTCATCGTGAGAAGCGTAGCATTTGCCGTAGGGATTACATTGTAGCCCTCCTTCTCCAGCGCAACCAGAGTGGGCGTTGCGATAGCCTCCACCTCGGGGATGATATAATCGGGCTTCTCGGTCTCAATAATCTCGCGAAGGCGCTCGCCGTCGAGCATCGACAACACATACGAGCGGTGTGCCACCTGCATAGCAGGCGCGTTAGGGTACTTGTCAAGTGCAATCACCTCGACACCATAACGCTGCAACTCAAGAGCAACCTCCTTACCCAACTCGCCCGAGCCGCACAAAATAGCCTTCTTGCCCACTGGGGTCATTGGTGTTCCAATCTTTACCATATTTTTCTCTTATTTATTGTTTTTCACTTTTGCCTCACAGTAAGCGCAACGGTAGCCGTCGGCAGCCTCGTGGAAGAGTTTATCGACATCCTCCATATTTGAGATGCACTGGCGGTTGCTGCATCGCCAATCATTACGCACCAACTCACCACGCAGGCGTGGGGTAATCTTCGACTCTGAGCGCTCTGATGACCACTTCAAAAGGTTGTAGATGAGTGCCATACGCACGAACTTGCCATTCTCAACCTGACGGAAGTAGGCTGCGCGTGGGTCGTTGTCTACATCGCGGGTAATCTCGTTCACGCGTGGCAGCGGGTGCAGGATAATCATATCCTCCTTGGCAGCCTTCAGACGCTCGGGGTTGAGGATGAAGCTATCCTTCAGACGCTCAAACTCCTCCTCATCCAGGAAGCGCTCCTTCTGCACACGGGTCATATAGAGAATATCCAACTCTGGCATAACCTCCTCCATAGTCGTCACCTCGCGGGTAGGAACATTGTTCTTGTCGCACACCTCGCGGCGGATGTATGATGGCAGGCGCAACTCCTCGGGCGCGATGAGCACCACATTGATACCCTCATAACGCGACAGAGCCTTGATCAGAGAGTGTACCGTACGACCAAACTTAAGGTCTCCGCAGAAACCGATTGTGAGGTTGTTCAGGCGACCCTTCTCGCGACGGATGGTCAAGAGGTCGGTGAGTGTCTGTGTAGGGTGGGCGTGGCTGCCGTCACCAGCGTTGATGATAGGCACCTCCGAGTAGTGGGATGCAACGAGCGGAGCACCCTCCTTCGAGTGGCGCATAGCGATGATGTCGGCAAAGCAACCGATAACACGCACGGTGTCGGCTACGGTCTCGCCCTTGCTCACCGATGATGAGGCGGCGTCAGAGAAACCCAGCACATTGCCGCCCAACTCCATCATTGCAGATGTGAAACTCAAACGGGTACGGGTACTTGGCTCATAGAACAGAGTAGCCAACTTCTTGCCCTTCAACACCTCGCTGTACTTCTGGCGGTTGGCGATGATGTCGAGTGCAGTCTCCAATATTTGATCGACCTCGGCAACCGAGATGTCGGTCGTATCAATCAAGTGTCTCATAGTGAGAATGTTTTACTTGTTAATCCAACTCTCGTCAGATGGGTTGTTACGGAAGGCGATGATGCGTGAGCAGTCCTCCTGCTTGATGTAACCCTCCTCGGCAGCAACCTCCACCAGGGCGTCGAGGTCACAGAGCGAGTGGTTAATCACATTAGCCTCCTCCATACGCTGAAGACCCTTCTTCATACCGTAGGTGAAGATGCTCACAACGCCAAGCACATCAGCGCCAGCCTCGCGCAATACATTCACTACCTCGATGCAAGAGCCACCAGTAGAGATGAGGTCCTCGACAACAACGACCTTCTGACCCTTCTCCAACTTACCCTCAATCTGGTTTGTACGACCGTGGTCCTTCGCGCCGCTGCGGACATAACCCATTGGGAGGTCCATAATAGTAGCCACGATAGCCGCGTGAGCGATACCCGCTGTGCTGGTACCCATCAACACCTCACACTCTGGGAAGTGAGCCTTAACGAGTTCTGACAAGCCCTTCTCGACATTGTCACGCACGCGTGGAGCGGTCAGGGTGAGGCGATTGTCGCAATAGATAGGGCTCTTGATACCACTTGCCCAAGTGAATGGCTGCTCTGGACGCAAGAATACTGCGCCGATTGAAAGCAAATCCTTTGCAATTGTCTTTTTCATAGTATTTATGCTTTTATTTGTTTATTCTTTAGTGTTTAATATGTCATTGCCCGACACCCAGCGGGTGGCGTAGGCAATCCTCCACTCATTTTTACCGAAATATCTCTATTCCCTGGAGGATCCCCATCGCCTTGCTATGCAAGTCGGGGGATGACGCTAGTAAAATGTTAGCCTTCTACTCGGCAAACTCCTTCATACAACGCTTGTAAGCGGCCACTGGGTCTGGGGCGTTGGTGATAGGACGACCCACAACGATGTAGTCGGTACCAATCTCCTTTGCACGCTCTGGGGTGGTCACACGCACCTGGTCGCCCACCTCGCCGTCAGCGAAGCGAACACCTGGGGTCACGGTCACGAAGCCTGCGCCGCAAGCCTCCTTCACCATACCAGCCTCCAGCGGAGAGCATACCACGCCATCCAAACCCGCCACCTGTGCGTTCTTTGCGTAGTGGACGATAGTGTCGTTGATTGAGGCGTTGATGAGCAAATCCTTCTGCATACGCTCCTCGCTTGTTGAGGTGAGTTGAGTCACGGCGATAAGGAGCGGACGAGTGCCGTCTGGACGAGTCAAGCCCTCAAGGGCAGCCTTCATCATCTCGATGGTACCCGCAGCGTGGAGGTTACACATATCGACATCCATCTGCGACAACACCGCCATAGCCTTCTTCACTGTGTTTGGAATATCGTGCAACTTGAGGTCGAGGAAAATCTTGTGACCGCGCTCCTTGATAGCCTTCACGATGGCAGGGCCAGCGGCATAGTAGAGTTCCATACCAATCTTCACGAAAGGCTTGCAATCGGTAAATTTGTCGAGGAATGAGAGCGTCGCTTCAGCCGATGCGAAGTCACACGCGATAATAACATCTCTTTGGCTCATAGTACTATATTGTTTTTTGATTTGTATATTCTTTTTCAAAGTGTAAATTTAGAAAATATTATTGGAAAAAACAAAATTCGACGCAGTGTTTAAGCGGGGTAGGGAAAAATTTATTCGGAATTATCTACTTAGTGTAGTTGTCAAATCGTCATCCCCCGGAGGACAAAGTCCGACGATGGGGATCTACCTTATAATTTCCTAAATAATTGCTCTTACGACCGAAACATTAACAAAGGAAGATTCCAATCATTTCCGCATAGACTCTTATAAACTACTGCAATGGTTGGTGGATGCGAAAATGTGG
>JAFZFR010000005.1 GCA_017555805.1 Alistipes sp.
CCCTTTCTTCTATCGAAAATCAACTATATCGTAGTCCTTGTAAGCGCCTTTATCAAATGCTTTCACTCTCTCCGTCCTGCTTGCGAATGAGTTTATCACCACATCCACGCGGTCCTCATAGAGAAGATACGACACCGCCAAAGGCTTTCCCGATGCGCTATCCACAATGAGCACTATCTCGCCCTCCTGCTCCTCATCTTGCGCCTCCAGACGCAAAACCACCTGCTTTGCATCCTGTTTGACAATCTCCGCTGCGTAGTCATCGCCCACAAAATCGAAGCAGCGTGTTGGGTTGTCGAGGATGTTACGGCTCTCCAGATCAACCACATCAACACTCACCTCTCGGCGCTCATTATCCACCTCATATCGAGCCTTTCCGTCGGCGTAAACCTCCGCCTTATCGAAGGCGATATAGTAAGCATCTCCCATCACCGAATAACTACCCGAAGTAGCATACTCGCCCGCCTTTACCGAGAATGTAACATCGTAACTACCAAGCCCTTTCACATACTCCGCCACTCGGCGCAACACAGCCTGTTCGCCACCCTGGGCACGCGCCACCGATGCACCCATCAGCACCGCCATCAATATCATCACAACTCTACGCATAGGCTTTTTTTCTTTATAACGCCGCAGCCCACCGTTTTAGTATGTCGAGACGCCCAACGCCTGCAACTTCGCCTCCAGCGATGGCAGGTCATAGAACTTAATCTCGCGCGGTTTCACACCCATCTGCGGACCTACGATGCCCGCACGCTCCAACTGCAACATAATACGACCCGCGCGGTTAAATCCAACCTCATAATTGCGCTGAATAGCCGATGTCGAAATCATACCATTCGTCACCGCCGCACGCGCCACCTCGGCAAAGAGCGAGTCATACTTCATTGGCGCACCACTCTCGCCGTCGCTCGCACCCTCTGTGCCCGACTCCATATCGAAGTCTGGCAACCCGTAAGCCGAAGGATAACCCTGCTGCTTTGAGATAAAGTCCACCAGTCGCTCCACCTCCTTGGTCTCAACCAACGCACACTGAATACGGGTCAGTTCGCCATCCTTCGAGAAGAGCATATCTCCGCGACCAATGAGTTGGTTTGCACCTGGCTGGTCTATGATGGTACGCGAGTCAATCATCTGCATCACGCGGAACGCAATTCGCGCTGGGAAGTTAGCCTTGATACCACCCGTGATGACCTTCACATCGGGTCGCTGCGTTGCGATGATAAGGTGAATACCCACCGCACGCGCCTTCTGCGCCAATCGCATCACTGGCACCTCAACCTCCTTCGCGGTCATAATCAGGTCGGCAAACTCATCAATAATCACCACGATATATGGCAGGTAACGATGCTTCTTTTGAGGGTTCAGGCGTCGCGCCGTAAACTTCTCGTTATACTCCACGATGTTTCGCGCCGTAGCCATCTTGAGCAACTCCAGACGGGCGCCCATCTCCTCCACGAGCGAGTTCAATACGCATACCGCCTTCTTTGGCTCGGTGATGATAGGTTCCTCGTCCGACTCCATCTTGGCGAGGAAGTGGCGCTCCAACTTGTTATACACCGAGAACTCCACCATCTTGGGGTCAATCATCACGAACTTCAGTTGCGCTGGATGCTTCGTGAAGAGCAACGATGTGATGATGGCATTCAGACCAACCGACTTACCCTGACCCGTAGCACCCGCCACCAGAAGGTGAGGCAACTTCGCGAGGTCAAATGTAAGGTTTTCATTCTGGATGGTGCGACCAATCACAATCGGCAACTCCATCTTCGCAGTCGCATTCTGGAACTCCTCCGAGCAAATAGACGAGTACATCGACACTATCTGCTTATCGCGGTTAGGCACCTCTATACCGATTGTACCCTTGCCCGGGATTGGCGCAATGATACGAATACCCTGTGCGCGCAGACTCTGTGCGATATCCTTCTCAAGGCTCTGAATCTTCGAAATCTTCACGCCCTGCGCCTGCTTAATCTCATACAAAGTCACCGTAGGACCTACCGTCGCATCAATATCGACAATCGGAATACCAAAATATTTCAGTGTCTCCTGAATACGGCACTTGTTATCATAAATCTCGGCGCTGCTCACCTTATTTGGCGACTTGTAATCCTCCAGCAACGATACATAAGGCTTCTTGTAATACTCCAGGTCGCGCAATGGGTCGTAGAGTTCAGTCGAAATCTCACTCTCGGGCACGATACGCACATCGTTCTCAATCACATTCACCACCACGCGCTCCTCCTCCGTCACGATTGAGGCATTCGCTGGTCGCGCACCCACGCGAGGGTTTGTTGTCACCTCGAAGTCATCCTGCACTGGCGCTGCCGCTCGTGGCGGAAGCACACCACCGCCAACCGTACCAGCCGACGAGCCGCCCGCCGACACAACCTCGAAGCCATCATCATCGGGCTCTACCACCTGCGTCTTGCGGTCGAGCAACACATCCACATTTATCTCATTAGGTCTTGCCGCTGGGTTTGGCATCACCATAAATTCATCATCCACAACTTGTTCTGCCACCTGCGCCGCTGGTCGCTCCACTGGAGTCTCCACGCGCGACACCACCTCAAAACCATCATCCACACGCGCCGCCTGACTCATCTCCTGCTCACGCTTCTGCGCCAGGTACTCGTTCATCGTCATCGGCCTCTGCCCCTCTTGTGGCTTTGGCGACACCACCTCCGTCTCATACTCTGGCTCTGGCATAGGCACAACATACTCTCTTGGTTGTGCCGCTGGTAACACTGGCTCCGCCTCCGCTACGACTGGCTCACTTGCCACCAACTCCGGCGCGGCAGGCATCTCCTGCTCCTCGGCAACATCTTCCTCGACCTCCTCTGCCTCATTGTCAGCCTTGCGTGCTGCGACAAAATCCTTAACACCCGTAAAGATTTTCTCGCTCTTATCCACCATCTTGTCGCTAACATTATTCACCTTGCTGATGAAGTTGCGATTGATAAATACACCCGTCAATATCCAACCCACCAGCAACACAAGCAACACGCCCGCGCCCAGCGCCGACGACAAGTCATCAGCACACATCACGCCCAACGCGCCACCCAGGTCGTGCGCCATCTCAGTCTTGCAGTCCACCAGACCGAATGTCAGCGAACCCATAATGAGCACCAGCGCCGCACTCAACACAAAGTGATTGAGGTTAAGTTTCTGCTTACGGAATATGCGCCAGCCAATCACCGTCAGCACAACGGGGATAATCAGACCGCACACACCAAACATACGATCCACAAGCAGATACGCCACCTTCGCGCCCGCACCGTTGCAGAAGTTCTCAAACGGAATCTTCTCGCCCGTGAGCGACTCATCGTTATTCAACGCAGATATATCCGATGACCAGTGGAAGAAGTGCGACACCACCGATGCGATGGTAAACAGACCAATGGCTATAATCACAAACGCCGATATCCACATAATGTTATCGTTCGATTGCGCCACTGGCTGCGCCTTCTTCTTGGTACTATTTTTTACACTTTGTGCCATAAATATAAATAATGTATCTTCTTTTTCTATTCATCAAATGCCTTACGACGCAATCTCTCGCAATACTCTGCGTCAGCAAAACTCAAAAATTCATATCGCGGCTCGTTCTCCTCCGCCGCCTTGATGCCATAATGCTCAAGCAGACTCTCCACGCGCTTGCTCACCGCCTCGCCCGAGTCGATTATCATCACATCGCGCTCTCCCACCACCTGGCGTATCGCCCTCTTTAGGAATGGATAGTGCGTGCAACCCAAAACTATCACATCAACCTCACTCTCCAGCAAAGGCTCTATCACCGCCCTCACCTTCTCAAGCGTCTCGGCACTCTGCTCCGCATCAGCCTCCACAGCCTCAACGAAACCTCGCCCGACGGCTTTTATCACCTCAACGCCCTCGCCATATCGCTCCAGCGCCAAGCGTAACTTCTCGCTCTCAAGACTTCTCTCGGTTGCCACCACCGCTACACGCTTACGCTTTGACTTTAGGCAGGCGGGCTTCACCGCAGGCTCCAGACCCACAATCGGCAACTCCGCGAACCGCTCACGCAGATGGTTTATCGCCGCCGCCGTAGCCGTATTACACGCCACAACTATGAGTTTGCAATCGTGCTTTAACAACTCCTCGACGCTCTGCACCGCCAACTCCCGGATGCGCTCCTCGGGCAGCGAGCCATAAGGACAATTCTTGCCATCACCCAGATATATCAATGACTCGTCGGGCAACGCTCTATACAGTTCACGCCATACAGAGAGTCCCCCAAAACCTGAATCATATACACCTATGGGTCTGTTGTCCATCCTTATTTTGCTACTGAAAGTATCTTTTCAATCAACTCCTCATCACTCATCGACGCGCAATCAATGCAGTGCTTCGCCTGCGAGTAGTAAGGCTCTCGCTCCGCCATATTGGCAGTCATAAATGCCACCAACTCCTCATCGTTCAAGCCGCGCAACTTGGGTCGCTTCTGACGACCGTGAGGACTCAAGCGCGATGCAATCTGCTCGGCGGTACGGCGCAGATAGACACACTCGCCCACCTCGTTCATACGCGCCATATTATCCCTCCAGGTTGGCACTCCGCCACCCGTCGAGACCACCACATCGCCATCCTCGGCGGCTATCTCCTCGATAATCTCTCGCTCACGCAAGCGGAAATACTCCTCACCTTGATAATAAAATATATCACTTACGGATGCGCCCTCTCGCTCCTCGATGAGCGAATCCATATCCACGAAGCGCATCGCACCTCGACGGGCAACCTTTCGGCCAAGCGAACTCTTGCCGCATCCCATATATCCTACCAAAAAGAGTTTCATCCTTCGCTGCTAAAAAAGATTCAACTGCTCGGGGTCGCCCACCACTACATCCTCTTCAGCGCCCATCGAAATCACATTCGTTGCCGATGCCGAAGATGTCGCTGGTGCCGCCGTAGTCTCAACCTCTACCGCCTCGATGCTCTCCAAATCCACATCCATTGGCTCGTCTGCATCAACTGCCTCATCCTCCGGTTCAATCTCTGGCTCTACGAAGTGGAGCGTATCGACATCGTAAGTCGTGATTCGCTTACCCTTCGCGCGAGGACTCTTCACGCCGATGAAACTATCCACATCCACCTCATCGGCTGGGCGTGTTGCGTGTGCGCCCTTGTAGGTCACAACGAGTTTCGCACCCTCAACGCCAGTCATACATACGAAGTCAGCTACATCCTCGCCCTCAAGGAACGACAACATCTTCTCCGTAGGCTCCAACTGGAAGCGCTTCATATAGTAATACTTCTGCTCGCGGTCATAGTAGCAGAGGCTATACACCTTACCAGCCACATAACGCTCTACGCAGGTTGTCTCATCTGGGAAGTGCTGCTCGACGCCGAAGCCCGTAATATAATACTGCTGCTTCGATGTCCACACCACCAACTTATCATCGCCCTTGAACTCACCAAGCAATACACCGCGACCATCTGCGTTGAGTCGGCGTACATCCTCATCCCACCAGATATCCTGACCGCCCAGGGTCGAAGTACCCTTCTCCTTAAGGACAATCTTATGGATGCTGTAACGCGAGAACAAGTTACCCGCCGCCGCGCGACCCTTGATTGCAATGGTCGAGAAGTCGAGGTCAGTAATCACCTTCTTCAGGCGTGGGCGTGGACGGAAGTAAACCTTCAACACCTCTGCCTCGCCGTTAGGATTAACCGACATATAGAGCAACTCGCTCTTTGGCGTTCCCTTCGTGAGGTCATAGACCTTATCGCGTGTGATGCTCTTGATAGCGCATCGCTTCATCATTATCGCGCCACCCCTGCCATCACGATAGAGCACATTGTAAATCGTGCGCTCGTCGTTGCGCTTGAACACGCCGATGTAGTAGATGTTCTTGTCGAAGAAGTCCTTATCCGCCACCTTCTTGATGACATAGCGACCATCCTTCAGGATTACAATCACATCATCAATATCGCTACAATCGCAGACAAACTCGGCATCCTTCATACTCTTACCAATTCCGAAGAAGCCCTCTGCCCTATCGACATACAACTTGGCATTTGTCACAGCCACCTTTGTCGCCTCGATTGCATCAAACTCACGAATCTCGGTCTTACGCTCGCGACCCTTGCCATACTTCTCGCGGATGCGCTCGTAGTATGCGATGGTGTAGTCGGTCAGGTGCTCCAGGTCGTGCTTTGTCGCCTTTATATCCTCCTCAATCTTCTTTATCTCGTTATCAGCCTTCTCTGTGTCGTAACGCGAGATGCGGATGAACTTCAACTCCGTCAGGCGTTGCACATCCTCCATCGTCACCTCGCGGCGTAGACGCTTCTTGAATGGCTCCAGACCCTTATCCACAGCCTCGTAAGCCTCCTCGCGCGTACGGCAACCCTCAATCAACTGATAGAGTTTGTTCTCAATAAATATTCTCTCGAGCGATGCCGCGTGCCAAGCCTCGTTGAGTTCGCCGAGTTTAATCTCCAACTCAAGACCCAGCAACGAGCGTGTGTGGTCGGTCGAGCGGCGAAGAATATCCTTCACACCCATAAAGCAGGGTTTCTCATCCATAATCACGCAGGCATTTGGCGAGATAGATACCTCACACGAGGTGAAAGCGTAGAGCGCATCAATCGTCTTGTCGCTCGACTCGTCATTTGCCACATGCACCACAATCTCCACCTTGTCGGCCGTCAGGTCATCCACCTTCTTCGCCTTGATTTTACCCTTCTCGATCGCCTTCAGGATAGAGTCCTTGATTGACTCCGATGTTGTTGAGAAAGGAATCTCAGTGATTACCAGCGTGCGCTTATCCACCTTCGAGATTCTCGCGCGCACCTTCACCGCGCCGCCGCGCAGACCATCGTTGTAGCGACTCGCATCCATCAAACCACCCGTTGGGAAGTCAGGCAAAAGCATAAAATCCTCTCCCTTGAGGTGTGCGATACAAGCCGAAATCAACTCATTGAAGTTGTGAGGCAGAATCTTCGAGGCCAAACCTACGGCGATACCCTCTGTTCCCTGCGCCAACAGCAGCGGGAACTTCACAGGCAGCGTCACAGGCTCGTCGTTACGACCATCATAGGAGCGCATCCACTCGGTGGTCTTGTTGTTGAACACCACATCGAGGGCGAACTTCGACAGACGCGCCTCGATATAACGACCCGCCGCCGCATCGTCACCCGTGAGGATGTTACCCCAGTTACCCTGCGTATCAATCAGCAGACCCTTCTGCCCCAACTGCACCAGCGCATCCTTGATTGACGCATCACCATGAGGGTGGTACTTCATCACATCACCCACGATGCTCTGCACCTTTGTTCTCACACCCTCGGCGCAGTGGCGCTTCATAGTGTGCAGGATACGGCGCTGCACTGGCTTCAAGCCATCATCGATGTGCGGCACGGCACGCTCCAGGATTACATACGAGGCGTAGTCCAAGAACCAGTTCTTGTACATACCCGTCAGTTTCTTGACATTCTCCTCGCCCATCAAGCGCGTATATTTGCTCGCGGCCTGAGGATTCTGCTCCGCCACTGGCTCGTCACTATCCTGCATCGGCTGCTCTACAACATCGTACTCTGTTGCCTCGATCTCTTCAATTATCTCTTTATCGTTTGCCATCTATGCTTTTGTTATGCTATTTGCTCTTCAATATCCTCCTCGATACGCAGGTTGTTCACGATGAATCCCTGACGCTCAAAGGTATTCTTACCCATATAGAACTCCAACATATCGCCGATTGGGTCGTCTTTCGTCAGGCGCACCTTGTCCAGACGCATATTCTCGCCGATAAGTTCCTTGAACTCCTCTGGTGAAATCTCACCCAAACCTTTGAATCGTGTAATCTCTGCCGTTGCGCCACACTTCTTGATTGCCTTCTGGCGCTCCTCGTCGGTGTAGCAGTAGAAGTTCTCCTTCTTGTTCTGCACACGGAACAGAGGCGTCTGCAGGATGTAAAGGTGACCCGCACGAATCAACTCTGGGAAGAACTGCACAAAGAACGATGTCATCAGCAGACGGATGTGCATACCATCCACATCGGCATCGGTTGCGATAATCACCTTATTGAAACGCAAGTTCTCCAGACCATCCTCAATGTTGAGCGCCGCCTGCAAGAGGTTGAACTCCTCGTTCTCATAGACCACGCGCTTTGTGAGTCCATAGCAGTTCAGTGGCTTACCACGCAAGCAGAACACCGCCTGCGTCATCGCGTCGCGCGTCTGCGTGATAGGACCCATCGCCGAAAGACCCTCGGTGATAAATATCATCGTCTTCTCTGCCAGCGGGTTCTTGCTGTCGGTAAGGTGTACCTTGCAATCGCGCAACTTACGGTTGTTCACCGCCACCTTCTTCGCAGTCTCACGCGCCTTCTTCTGGATGCCCGAGATAGCCTTGCGAGCCTTCTCATTCTCGGCAATCTTCTTCTGCATCACCTGTGCAGTCTCGGGATGCTTGTGAAGGTAGTTATCGAGGTTTGTCGCCAGGAAGTCACCCACAAACTGCTGCATCGACACACCTGGCGCAATCTCCTTCGAGCCAAGTTTAATCTTTGTCTGCGACTCAAACACTGGGTCGTTCATTCTCACCGACACCGCCGCGATAATCGAAGTACGCACATCGGCTGGGTCGTAGTCCTTTTTCATAAACTCCTTCACGACCTTCGCCACCGAGGCGCGGAACGCCGCCTGATGAGTACCGCCCTGTGGAGTGTACTGACCATTGACAAACGAATAGTAACTCTCGCCATAGCCCGTGCCGTGAGTAATCACGATATCAATATCACTACCCGAGAGGTAGATTGGCGAATACAAAGGCTCCTCCGAGAGGTTGTCGTTCACCAGGTCCAGCAGACCATTCTTCGATACATACTCCTGACCGTTAAGGATAATCTTCAAGCCGAGGTTCAGGTAGGTGTAGTTACGCACCATCTGCTCCACATAGTCCATATTATAACTATACTCGCCGAAAATCTCCTCATCCACGCGGAACTGAATCATCGTACCGTTGCGCTCCGACACGCCGCTCTCCCACTTGTCCGTAAGTTCCAGACCCTTCGCAAAACTAACCGTGTGAGCCTCACCCTCACGCACCGAGCGTGCGGTGAACTCGCTTGAAAGCATATTCACAGCCTTCACACCCACACCATTCAGACCCACGGTCTTCTTGAAGGCGTCGCCCTCATACTTACCTCCCGTATTCATCTGGCTCACCGCCGCCGAGAGTGACTTGAGTGGAATGCCTCGACCGTAGTCTCGCACCGTCACAAGATTATCCTCAATAGTGATTTCAATCTTGTCACCCGCGCCCATAATAAACTCGTCGATGGAGTTATCCACCGTCTCCTTTATCAACACATATATACCGTCATCAGCCTGCGAGCCGTCGCCCAACTTTCCGATATACATACCTGGACGCAATCGCAAATGCTCACGAGGGGAAAGGGTTTTGATGGCGTCATCATCGTACGCCACCGCCTGATTTATATTTTTTTCGTTTGCCATATTCTGTTTTAGCACTTGACGCCACAAAGTAACAACCCGAAAATGTCACTTTCTGACACACTGCAAATTTATTTCTTCTCTGCCGCTACCTCTGCGCGCAACTTTGCCAACTCCTCGACCATGCTCTCACGCACCTGCAACATCAACTCCTTGCGGTCGGTCGCTGCTACGGTCTCCGCCTTAATCGCTGGCATCACGCGGATAGCCACTCGGCTACGCCAGTTCACCTTCCAGCCGTTGAACATCTTGTTCGTACCGGTCATCACCACTGGCAAGATGTCCACACCCGCCTCTGCCGCGAGGTTGAACGCACCCGCCTTGAAACGACCAATCTCGCCTGTCTTTGAGCGTGTACCCTCTGGGAAGATTGCGATTGTAGCACCACGCTTGAGCCACATCTTACCCTCGCGCAACACCTTCGCCATAGCCTCCGTCGCATTACCGCGTTCGATTGGAATATCGCCGTGGATAGGCAACAACCAGCCTACGAATGGCACCTTAAAGACCTCTCGCTTCGACACCCAACGGAAGTTGAGCGGAATCTTGTATGCTGCAAAAATATCTATTCCCGACTGGTGGTTCATCACCATCACATAAGGCTTGTCCTTCTCGATATTCTCCAAACCATCAATCGTGCGACGGATAAACGGAGGCACGCCAAACAGAGTGATGCAGATACAACGCGAACACTCGTGCACCCAACGACGGCTCTTGTCGAACGGATAGGTGATAATCAATACGATGATTGACATAACAAACCAAAACGACACCTGCAACAAGGTGAACAGATAGTATAAAATCGATAACATAATTAAAATTTTTGATTAAAAGGGATTCATCTCGCAAATTTACTCATTTTCTACCACCCGCACAAAATTTTTAGTGCATTTTTTCGATGATTTTATCAACATTCTGCTTTAGCAGAGCCTTTCATCAAAGATTTTTCAGTCAAACTTTTGATATTATCAAATCTAACCGCTATCTTTGTTTTCGGTTCGCCACGATTTTGGCGACTCAAAACCTCGAAAACTTAAAACTTTTTACGATGTCAATATTTTCAATTTTCGGAGGCAAGAAAGCGCCTCAATACCCAACCGACACAATTCAGGATAGAGAAGGTAACGATGTGATTTTCACATTCTTCAAACACGCGAGTTTATCCATCACTTTAGGTGAGCGCCACATCTACACCGACCCAGTGAGCGATTTTGCTGAATATGCACATCTACCAAAAGGTGAGGTAATCCTCATAACTCACTCACACTATGACCATTTCGACCGCGCGGCGGTAGATGACATCACCACTCGCAACAGCACAATCATCTGCGACAAGACCACCGCCGAAGCATTTGACGGTGAGACAGTTACGATGACACCAGGAATGAAAACCCAACTCGAAGGCGACATTCTTATCGAAGCCATCCCCGCCTACAACACCACCCCTGGTCACACCGACTTTCATCCCCAATCCAGAGAGGATTGTGGCTATGTAATCACGCTCGCAAGTGGCACCCGAATCTACATTGCAGGCGACACCGAGCCAACACCCGAGATGCTGGCACTCAAGGATATAGATGTAGCATTCCTGCCCGTAAACCAACCTTACACGATGACCGTCGATCAGGCAATCGAGGCAGTAAAAGCCATCCGTCCAAAGATCTTCTACCCCTACCACTTCGGCCAGGTAGAGGAGATCACCGACCTTGACCGCCTCCAGGGCGAACTCTCCCCCATCACCGACATCCGCCTCTTCCCAATGGAGTAATTTTACGATAAAAAACAACGATAAAAGCGAGGAGATTTTCCTCGCTTTTATCGTTTAAAAAGTCTCAAATGTACCCTCAATTAAAATCCCTGGCGGATGTCGCAATGGCAGGCGGTGAGGGTCTTGACGCAGCGGTCGATGTCGTTGGGGCGGATGACAACATTTGCCTGCTCGCCGTCGGCAAAGGCGTACATATACTCGATGAAAATATCCTGCTGCGAGAGTTGCTCGAGGATGGCCGAGAGTGCGCCTGCGGTGTTGTTACACTTGATACAAATCACCTCGGTGAGCATCACCGCGAAGTTCTCCTCACGAAGAATCTCCACAGCCTTCTCCACCTCCGACACGATGAGTCGCAGGATGCCGAAGTCGGTTGTCTCCGCCATACTGAAGGCGTGCATATTGATTCCGTGCTTACCCAGAATGCGGGTCACTTCGTTGATTCGGCCTGTCTTATTCTCAAGAAAAACCGACAATTGCTTTATAGTCATACCTCTTAAAATTTTATTTCAAAATTCGTTTGTCGATTACATGCTTACCCTTGCCCTGACTGCGCTCGATGCTGTTTGGCTCCATCAGGCGCACATCCACACCGATTGAGAGCACGCTCTTGAGGCGGTCGGCAAGTCGCTTCTTCATATTAAGCATACGGCCGATGTCGTCGCTGAAGAAGTCGCGGCGCACCTCCACCTGAACCTGCAATGTATCGAGGTTCTTCTCGCGATCGACGATGAGCATATACTGTGGCTCGAACTCTGGCATCTCGAGGATAACGCTCTCCACCTGCGATGGGAAGACATTGATACCGCGGATGATAAGCATATCGTCGCTACGACCCACGATGCGACCCATTCTTACGGATGTACGACCACACTCGCACTTGCCATCCATCAGCGTGCAGAGGTCCTTTGTGCGGTAGCGAAGCAGCGGCATTCCCTCCTTTGTGAGGGTTGTGAATACCAACTCTCCCTGCTCGCCGTAGGGGAGTTGCTCCAGTGTGTCGGGGTTGATAATCTCTGGGTAGAAGTGATCCTCATTGATGTGGGAGCCACTCTGCTCGGAGCACTCATACGACACGCCAGGACCCATAATCTCGCTCAAACCATAGAGGTTGTAACCCTTTAGTCCCAGTCGCTCCTCAATCTCCTTACGCATATTCTCTGTCCAGGGCTCGGCACCGAAAGCACCGATGCGAAGACCGATGTCCTCCTTCTTGAGTCCCATCTTCTCCAGCGTCTCGGCGAGGTAGAGGGCGTAGGATGGAGTGCAGGCGATACCCGAAATCTTCAAATCGCGGATAAGGCGGATATGCTTCTCGGTGTTGCCCGTAGAGGTCGGAATAACCGTAGCACCCAGATTCTCAACGCCATAGTGAGCACCCAGACCTCCTGTGAAGAGTCCGTAGCCGTAGCTCACCGAGAAGGTGTCGTCACGCGTAACGCCATAGGCCGTAAGGGCACGTGCCATCACCTCCGACCACACAGCAAGGTCCTTGCGCGTATAGCCCACGATTGTTGGGTTGCCCGTTGTGCCCGACGATGCGTGCACACGCACAATCTCCGACGCTGGCGCAGCCTGCAAGCCGTATGGGTAGTTATCGCGGAGGTCCTGCTTGGTTGTGAATGGCAGTTTCACGATATCATCAATGGTCACAATATCCTCTGGTGCGATGTCCATCTCCTGCATCTTGTTGCGGTAGAATGGGACATTGTGATAGACATATGTTACAAGTTTCTGGAGTCGTTTGCCCTGCAATGCGCGCATATCTTCACGACTCATACACTCTTTGTTTGGGTTCCAAATCATAGTTTTATAGTTTTCTCATTACCTAACTCTATCCTATCTTAATGGGTGGTCCTCGGCAAATGCCTTCATACGCTCCTGCATCACGCCGTAGAGGTCATCCCTCATTCGTGATGTGCAGGCGCGCACACCCTTCTGCTCGCTGCCCGTTGTCGAGAGCGAGATGCTGCTCACGCCATAGTAGAGCAACTCCTTGAGCAATTCGCCACCGCTCATCTCGCCGTAGCCGATTGTGAAGAAGAAGCCATCGCCCACATCCTCCGTAACATCGTGGTCATAGACGATATGAAAACCGTTGTCGGTAAAAATCTTCTTCATCTTCTCTGCTCGCACCGCATACTCGCGCGTGTCCTCCACAAAGTTGATTACGCCATCGCTCGATAGGCGCAACATCTCGGCATAGGCATACTGCGTCGAGGCGGTACAGCCCGATGTAATCATGTAGAGGATGGACGCAATCAGTGTCTGACCAAACACGCCCGCATCCTTATATCGCGCCGCGAGGTCGGGGAACTGGCGGTCGAAGAGTTTGTCGCTGATGCAGGTGAGAGCCATTCGCTGACCCGCATAACTGAATATCTTTGAGGAAGATAGCATCAGGATGTAGTTGTCGGTGTAGTGTGCTACGGTTGGTGGATATGGTGGCTCAAACGGATGGCCGAGGTCGTGGCGGAAGTCCATACAGAAGTATGCCAAATCCTCCATCACGATAACATCATACTTTGTCGCCAACTCGCCGATAATCTTCAACTCCGCATCCTCCAGACATATCCACGCTGGGTTGTTGGGGTTGGAATAGACAATCGCCGCGATGTCGCCCGCCGAGAGCATCTCCTCGAGTTTTGCTCGCAGAGCCTCGCCGCGGTAGTCGTAGATGTCGAACTCCACCCAGTCGGCGCCGATAACTCTCAACTGCGACTTCTGGATAGGGAAGCCTGGGTCGATAAACAACACCTTATCCTTGCCCTTTGTGCGCTGTGTGCAGGCAATGAACGAACCAAACGAGCCCGCTACGCTACCAACGGTCGGCACACAGGCACGCGCCGAGATATCCACATTCAGGAACGCCTTTACGAAGCGCGACGCCTCTGCCTTTAACTCTGGCACACCCGCCGCCGCAGGGTACTGCGAGCCTACGCCACGGTCGAGCGCGGCCTTCTCGGCCTCCACGCCATAGTGGTTTACGGGCAGACCTGGCGAGCCCTGATCCATACGGATAAAGGGTATTCCCGTCTTCTGCTCCAGATATTGTGCTACGAGCAGCACCTCGCCGATGGTCGCACGCTGCAGGTCAGCGATGTGCAACTCACTAACGGCCTGGGCTACTAACTCCTCCGAAAAAATTTTCATTTCAAACTCCTTTTTTATGCGTTCAGGCCGAGGTCAAAGGCCTTACAATTCATCTCCACAACGCTCTCGCCCTTCGATGCAAAGACGCGCTTGATACTCTCGCGCAACTGCTCTGGAGTGAGAATTCCGATATACTTCGCCGCCATGCCGAGCAACACTACATTGGCGCTCTTTGGCACGCTGTTCTGCTTTGCCAACTCCTCGATTGGGAGCGACGATACGCGTGGCAGAGCCTCCAACTCGCCCTTCAAAGCCTCCTCGTCGGGGTAGTTGGTGATGTTCTTGAATGGGTGCGACGATGTCACCACCACACCCTCCTTGCCCAAGTATGGCAAATAGCGCAGAGCCTCCATCGGTTCCATCGAGATGATGATGTCGGCGCTTCCCTGCTTGATAAGGTCAGAGTAGATGACCTCGGTCGAGAGGCGTAGGTTCGACTGCACATCGCCTCCGCGCTGACTCATTCCGTGCACCTCCGCCTGCTTGAGATTGACTCCCGCCGCGGCCGCTGCGTCGCCTATGATAGTGGCAATGGTGAGGATGCCTTGTCCACCCACGCCTGCTAAAATTATATCTTTCTTCATTACTGTTGCGCTCTTTTCTGTCGTAATTTTCTGTTCAGGGTCTGGATGCACTCGCGGCGAGGGATAATCACCGAAACGCCCTTATACTCAATCTCCTGGCGGATGATGCGGGTAATCTCCTCCATATTCTTTGGCAGAGGTGTCACCACATGCAGATGCTCCGGCTCGACGCCCAAGCCCTTGCAGATAGCCTCAAACTTATTTGTTCCCGCCGAGTCCTGACCGCCCGTCATAGCGGTGGTGAGGTTGTCGGAGATAATCACCGTAATATTCGAGTTGTCGTTGATAGCATCCAGCAGGCCAGTCATTCCCGAGTGGGTGAATGTCGAGTCGCCGATAACGGCAATCGCAGGATGTACGCCAGCGTCTGCCGCGCCCTTCGCCATAGTGATTGACGCGCCCATATCCACACACGAATCAATCGCGCGGAATGGAGGTAACGCACCGAGCGTGTAGCAACCGATGTCGCCAAAAATGCGGGCGTCAGCATACTCCGCCGCCACCTTGTTCAGTGCATCATATACATCTCTATGACCGCAACCCTGACACAATGCTGGTGGGCGAGGGACGACATTCTCCGCCGCCGCAAAGTTCTGCGTCTGCTCAACGCCAAGCGCCGCGCCTACATTGTCGGGCGTAAGTTCGCCCATGCGAGGCAAATCGCCAGTCAGGCGACCCTTCACAGCGTAATCAGCTCCCAACATAGCCTTAATCTGCTCCTCCGCCATTGGCTGACCATCCTCGGCAACGAGCAACGCATCACACTCCGCCGCCAGAGCCTTGATAGCCTGCTTTGGGAGTGGATACTGCGAAACCTTCAGGACCGAGATGCCGCGCTTCGCGGGCTCGTTCTCCATCACATAGTTATATGCAATTCCGCACGCCACCACGCCGAGTTTTGCGCCCTCTGCGCTATGATGATGGATGTATGGCGAGTTCTCGGCCGAAGCCAACAACTGTGGTTGCTTCTCAACCAGCGACGCGTACTGACGGCGCGCATTGCCTGGGAGCAACACCCAATGTGTGCGCTCGCTGTCGGGGTTAAGCGCATTCTGTGGCAGAGGCGTTGTCACCTCTACACCAGCGCGCGAGTGCGCCAGACGAGTAACCACACGCATCAGCACCGGCAACTTCAACTCCTCGGACAGAGCAAAGGCGTAAGGCATCATATCGTATGCCTCCTGCTGCGTCGATGGCTCAAGGATTGGAATCATCGCAAACTTGCCATAGAAACGCGAGTCCTGCTCATTCTGCGACGAGTGCATCGAAGGGTCGTCGGCAGCCAACACCACCAAACCACCATTCACGCCCGTAATGCCCGAATTGACGAAGGCATCCGCCGCCACATTCATGCCTACATGCTTCATGCAGACCAACGCGCGCTTGCCCGCGTACGACATACCGAGCGCCGCCTCCATAGCGGTCTTCTCGTTGGTACACCAGCGGCTACGCACCTCGGGTGCGTGGACCTGAATAAACTCTGTTATCTCTGTTGAGGGCGTACCAGGGTAGGCATACACGCCGCTAATTCCCGCGTGTACCGCACCCAAGGCAATAGCCTCGTCACCCAAAAGTAATTCTTTTTTCATATATCTGTTTTCTACTGAAACTCTTTTTCCTAAAACGCTGTCTTTGGAATAAAAACTAAATATCGGCATCCTTCAGCACGGGGAACTTTTCGCGGAAAGCCTCCAAGACCTCCATATCCACCTCTGCCGTGGCTTCGCACTCCTCATTATCGGCGCAAGCCGCGATGACCTTTCCGTAAGGGTCAATAATCACGCTGCCACCGCAGTACTCGCACGCAGGGTCTGTGCCCACTCTGTTCACGCCCGCCACATAGCACTGGTTCTCGATGGCGCGCGCCACAAGCAATGCACTCCACGCCGCCACGCGAGGCGTAGGCCAACTTGCCACATACAAAATCATATCATAGTCACCTCGGTTGCGAGCCCAGATGGGGAAACGAAGGTCATAACACACCTCCAGCAATATCCTCACACCGCGCCACTCCACAACCACGCGCTCCTCTCCCGCAGTGAAACGCAAATGCTCACCGCCATAGGTGAAAAGGTGCTTTTTGTCGTAGTGCGTCACGCTGCCGTCGGGCTTCACGAAGTAGAAGCGGTTGTAGAATTTTCCTTGCTCCTCCACCGCCACGCTACCCGCAATAGCCGCATTGATTTCCGCCGCCTTGCGTTGCATCCACTTCAGTGTGTCGCTCTCGCTCGACTCGGCAATTCCCTCGGGTTGCGTACAGAAACCCGTCGAAAACATCTCGGGCAAAACATACAAATCCGCCCCCGCATTACGGCCAATCGCCTCCTCCGCCCGCTGTATATTCACCGCAGGCTTCGCCCACTCAATATCGCGCTGTAAGATTGTTACTTTCATCTTTCATACCTTATTATATATGCAAATATAATAATATATTTTATTATCTACCGCACACAACCAATAAAAAATAAATGCAGGCAGTCTTTTGCAAGGATGTTTTAAGCACTAAAGATTGGCTTTTTGTTATTTCATAGCGTCATTGATGGTTAAGACTAATTTATTGCCAGCGAAGTCTTTTACGAGGATGGAGGGCTGATTGAGGGTGCGGGAGAGGTGGTTGGCGAGGCGGAGGAGGGAGCGGGTGGAGAGGTTGTGGAGTTCGATTGTGATGGAGGTGGAGTCGTAGATGGCGCCGTTGGGGTTGACATAGCGACCGCGGAAGGCGTTGCCGAGGGTGTGGGTGGGAGATTTGCAGGTTGCGAGGTGGTGGGTTATGGCACCGCAATCTATCGACAGAATGTTTGAGGGAAATACAATTACGCCGACGCGAGAGTTTGCGCTGTGGGATGCGGGTGAGAGTGTGAAATTGCGAGCATTGTCGGCGCAGGATTTGATAAAGTTACCGCGCTGGAAGCCTACGCCATTAGGCATATCGCGACCATCGGGTGAGAAATATTTTACCTCACGAAAGTGGCGGCGAGGGAGGTGTTTAATAATTTTTGCAAATAGGTTCTTCATAATGTTTCATTCACTACTTTTTCCACAGCAAAACTACCCTGCTCTTGCGCCAGAATGTTGCAGAGGGGAAATAATTTGCGGTTTCTGGGAAAGTTTTTCGGGTTGTGCCACAAATTGGCACATATACTTATTATCTTTGTGGAAGAAAATAAGATTTATTATGGCAGGAAACCTTTATCAACGATATGTGTGGTTGTTGGAGACCGTGAAGAGTTACAACGGAATCACCTTTGAGCAAATCGACCAGGCGTGGCAACGATCCTATCTGAATAACGATGGTGCACCACTTCCAAAACGCACCCTACACAACCATATTGAGGCTATCAATGATATGTTTAATATGCGCATCAGGTGCAACCGACAAGGCGGATACAAATACTACATCGAGAGCGTTGATGGCGGCAAATTATCCAAGACACAAAAGGCCTTGCTGGGGCATCTGCAATTAAGCAACACTCTGTTGGACAGCAGGGTAAATCGCTATATTGAGCTCGCCGAGTGCCCTATTTATGAATTGATTCATCCGCTCGCAGATGCTATAAATCGCAAGCTGTATGTGACATTTTCGTGGACGCACCACGCCTATGGAGCACAAAGGATTAAGATGGCGCCATACTATCTGAAGCAGTATGCAAGCGTGGGCAACAACTGGTATTTGTTGGGTGCTCTACCGAGCGGAGAGGATGTCATCTATGAGTTAAAAAACATCTCTGATGTGGTAATCAGCGACAAGACATTCATTCACCCTGAGTTATCTTACAAGGAGTATTACGACTCTATCGACCACAACAGACCCGCAAAAGAGACCGACGACTCTTTGGGTCTTCACTTCGACCACATTGCCGAAAGTGGCGAGCTGGATGAGTGGGTGGAGCGGTGATTTGGCGCTACAATTGCCCGACCACGATTAAAAAATAGCACATTTTAAAATAGTATTCACAAGCCCCTTCTCTGTGCCACGATTTGGCAGAGAAGGGGTTTAACTTTGCAACAAAAGAGATAAATATGGGAAAGAGGAATACTATTAAAATGAGAGATGTTCGCTTCAACAAAGAACTATTCTCCAACTATCACACAGGCACGGTGATGGACAAACTACTATGCAGTTACCAAGGTCTGCCAAAGGGCGTGAACTATATGATTATCGGCGACCCAGGCGTAGGCAAGACAACCGTCATACTTGATATGCTGGCTAACTTCCAGCAGAAGCACCCCGCGGCACGAATACTATTCATTAGCGCCGAGATGAACGAGATTGACCTTGCGATATATGTGCAGCGCTTCCCGAAGTTCGGCGAGCTGGAGATACTCTTTGTGGAGAACAACCCCGACGAGGAGTCGCATAATTGGCAGACCATGACAGAGACGCTCAACGAGGTGAAGATGGCGAACAAATTGCTCACAAGTCTCGGCGTTGAGGAGGTCGAGGCAGAGGAGATTGTGCCCTACGCCCAACTCATAGACCGATACACGGCGGCAGGTTACGATATGAAGCATACCCCGCTTGCACAATGTCGCAGCCACATCAATATGTGGGAACTCCTCAACCGCATCACCTACTTTGCCTCACACAACCCAATATGGAGCACCGAGGACAACCGCCGCTCGGCCCTGATGACCGAAAGCAGCAAACTCCTCATCCGCCCCCGCGACATCAAGCGGTATATCGATGTGGGGTGAGAAGAAGAACAAAACCCCTCCAGCCGAAGGGTTGGTGGGGTTTGCTGTGGAATAATGTTGAAGTCTATGATTTACCTCTGCTTGCGCCATTTTGGGGTGATGGAGAGGAAGAGCGAGTAGTTGATGCCGGGCATGGGGCGGGAGAGGACCGAGAGGTAATCCTCGTTGAAGAGGTTGTTGATGGAACCCTTCAGCGAGAGGTCGGCGCGCTCCAGCGAGAAACTCTTTTCAAGCATAATGTTACTCATAAAGTATGGCGGGAGTTTGCCCGTAAGCGAGATGTCATTAGACGACATCGTGTAGCGTGTCGAGTAGTAGCACCACTTATAGAGCAGCGACCAACTGCGCCACGACAGGCGACCCGTCACCGACGAGGAGAACTCGGGCACATAGGGCAACTGCTTGCCCACCGACTTATCGGCTAGTGTGCGGGGCTCGCCCTCGTTGATTGAGGGTGTCCACGAGAATGTGCCATTGAGTCCAAGCAACCACTCCTTTGCAAGCGCCACATCCATATCTACCTTCAGTTCAACGCCATAGGCGTGCACATCCTTTATATTGTCGGGCGAGAAGAAGCCCTTTGTTGTCGGCAACCATATAATCCAGTCCTTGATAAATGACTCAAACCAGTTTGCCGAGCCACTCAACGAGTAGATGCCCTTGCTGCCCACAGCAAACGACACACCCGCATCGTAGGTCCAGCCACGCTCCTCCTTTAGGTCGGGATTTCCGCCGGGCAGGAAGTAGAGGTCGTTGAGCGACGGGAAGCGGAAGTTACGCGAGACGGATGCCTTCGCCACCACATTGCCGCGCTCGGAGAGGACTCCATCGACAAAGAGTGCGGGGATGATGGGCGCCCACTTCCTGCCGAACATCTCCTCGCGGATGACCGCCGAGATACCCAGACGCTCCACTGGTCGCCACTTTGCCGACACCGAGCCCGACAACTCGGGGCGTCCCTTGCGGTAGCCCACGATTGCCTTGTCGCCATCCTGACGCACGATGTTCTTATCCTTGCTCTCAACCAAATGCTGGTGCAGCGACATATTTGCGGTGAATAGCCACTTGTCGCCCATATAGTACTCGCCCTCAACCTGACCATAGAAGGTGTTTATGCGGCTGCGCGAGCGGGTCATGTGCGCCATTATGCCGTTGCCGACATCGCGCTTGTAATCGTAGCCGACCCAGGTGTGTATGTAGCCCGCCTTTGCGCCAATCTTCCAACTCTCGCGCAGGTGGTCCCACGAGAGTACGCCACGGAAGGTCTCCTCGCGCTGACGATTCTCGAAGTCGGTGTCGCTGCCGTGATCGACGGTCAGCATTGCCAACTCGCGGTCGGAGTTGATGTACCACGCATTCATACCGAGTCTGTCGCCGCGCCCCGTATTGTAATATACCTCCTGCAACAGATGAAAATCCTTGTACGCGCCGCTGCGGTTACGCTCGGTGGGATAATATTGTGAGATGATGTTCATATCATCATCGTAGATGTTTATCTTCTTGTCGCGGTTGGTGTAGAGGTAATCGTTTGGTGATGAGGAGTATAGCACGCGGGTCGATACCTGCCAGTGGTCGTTGCCATAGGTCAGGCGCAGAAACTCGTCAAAGGACTTGAACGAGCCCACACCCTGCACATACTGCAACCCGAAGCCATCCGCCTGCGCTGGCTTTGTCGCGAGTTTCACCGAGCCACCCAGACCGCCACCCGTCTCGTTCACCGATGATGTGCCGTGCAGCAGCGAGGCGTCGTCGATAAAGTAGGATGGAATCATCGAGAAGTCGGTCATTCCGAGCATCGGGTTGTTTATCTTCATTCCGTTCCACGACACCTGGGTGTGCGAGGGCGAAGTGCCACGAAAGGCTACCGTAGAGAGCGTGGCGCGGCCATAACTCTTCACGAAGATTGACGAGTTGAAGGTGAGCACATCCGCCATCGAGAGGGCTATGTTCTCCTTCAGCATCAGCGTGTCGAACCTGGTCTGCTGGGCGCCAATCTCCTTCATCGGGCGCTTACCATAGACCGTCACATCGGCAATGTTGATGCCGCGGCGAGCCCAGTCACGCGTAGGCTCCTCCTGTGCCCCGACAACGCAGGGCAGAAGCACCAAAAGGAGTATGACGAAGATTCTTCTCATTGCGTAAACCATTTATTTCCAACAAAATGCACCTGGCGTGATGCCCACATAAAAACTATCGATGAGTTCTCTTGAGCGCGAGTAACGATAGACCATACCCTGCTGCGAGTAGTCTATCGCATCGGCAATATAGACATCGCCTGTGCGTGGGCAGACCGTAAGTCCGTAGTACAGCGTGCCGTTGTAGGGCAGGAATGGGCGCTCGGGGGCCTGGTCGGCGTTCACATCCATCTCCCATACATCATCGTTGAGCCAGTAAATCTTATCTCCAGCGCCGTTGAGTTGCACCTCCGATGGGCGGTCGCCAAGTTCAAACGCAAACTGCTTCTCGATGGTGAAGGTCTCGGCGTTGATGCGGTAGAGCGAGGGGGCCTCGTGACCATAGGGCGAATCCTCGTAGCCGCCATCGGTGATGGTCCACAGTTTGTTGTTGCAGTCCATAACGAGCGAAGTAGGCTGTATGCCCACCTCCAGTTCGCCCACAATCTGATCGGTTTCGGTGTCAATCTTCAGCAGTCGGTTCTGGTATGACCAGCAGTTCACATAGAGGTACTTGCCCAACTGCACGATCTGCTCCGTCGAGCCGTTCTCCATAGTCATCCCAGGCACCTCGATGTAGCCCGTAATGGCGTAGCGCTTGGGGTTTACGATGAAGATGCGGTTGTCCCACACCTGCGTTATGTAGGCCTTCTCGTCGGAGATGAAGTGGATGTAGCGGGGCGAGGTGAGGTTTGTGATGCGACCAACCTCCTTGAAGGTGTTGATGTCGATGGCAAAGACCACATGCGAGTTATTCACCACCACCCAGCCTATGCCGTCGCGGATGGTCATCGACTGCACCACATCACCCAACTTCATCGCGTTGGCACGATAGAAAATCTCATTCTCGACGCTGCGTGTCGCGGGGTCGTAGTACGAGAGCGTGGCATTTCCATACTGGAAGTTACCCTCGTTGCAGATGAAAAGACCCTCTCTGGATGACGAGGTATCGAACTCCTCCACATAACCATAGTCCCACTCCATGCACGAATGCTGGAGCAGAAGAATGGTCAAAAATATCAAGTGTACGACTCTCTTCACCATATTGTTACTATCTTAAAAATCAAGCACTTCTCGGTGTGGGGAGCGTTCTTGCACTGATTTGCCCTTGCTTTCCATACGGCTGTTGCAGACAAATTGCAGATGCGACACACCGCGCCACCGCTGATGCTCAAATTGCTAAATTGTGTCAAAAATGTAATAAAAAAGCGTGATTACGACCCGTTTCCCAGCAGGTGATAAATCCATAATGCGAAGGCAGGTCTTCTGACTTATCCCGTTGTCGCGCCTTCCCAATCCCCAACGATCAGTGGCAAAGAGTGCGTCCAACATCCATCCTTTTCGGCATCGGCAATCGTGCGCCAGCCACCCCAAGGACGGGACTTACAGCAACTGGTATTGCTCCAGATTCTCACTGGATTCCCTTTTCACCCTCCGCACCGCTCGGTCCGCGAGGGCTCCTTCAGCACCACAAAGATAATACTTTTTTCTTTACGCCCCATTATATGTGGATATTTCTCGATATTATTTAATTCGGAGGTGGAGTAAGGAGTACTCTTTCCAACAATCAATTAGACCATATCATACTTATATCATAATAAAAAATGCGAACAAAGTCCGCATTTTTTATTATGATATTGTTTTGTTTGACAACTTTACTCATCGTAACTGCTGTTGTCCCAACAGTGAGTACAGAGGCACTCCTTTGGCAGACCGATTGACTCCACAAGGTCATCCAGACGCTGGAACTTGAGCGAGGTGAGTTGCAGGTGGCGACACATAATATCGACCATCTCCTTGTGCTTTGCGCTGTCGGGGTTAGCGTACTCCATAAATGTTGCGTCCGAGATGTTGTCGGTGCCCTCCATATCGCGAATCACGCGACGAGCATACAAATCGTAGGTGCTACGCGATGTAGAGAAGTTAAGGAAGCGGCAAGGGAAGATAAGCGGAGGACACGCAATACGCATATGAATCTCCTTTACGCCCTCGTCGAGCAACTTCACAACATTATCCTTGAGCTGTGTACCGCGCACGATACTATCATCCATAAAGACAATCTTCTGGTCCTTTGTAAACTGGCGGTTTGGCAGAAGTTTCATCATCGCCACCAGGTCGCGCATCTTCTGGTTCTGTGGCATAAAACTACGAGGCCAGGTTGGGGTATATTTCACGAATGGGCGCTTGTAAGGGATGCCCTTCTCGTTTGAGTAACCCACCGCGTGACCAACACCAGAATCTGGAATACCAGCCGCGAAGTCAGGCTCGATGTCGTTGTCACGGCGTGCCATAGCAGCACCACAACGATATCGGCTCTCCTCAACATTCACACCCTCGTACCAAGCCGATGGATAGCCGTAATACACCCACAGGAACGAACAAATCTGCATACGCTTGCCCGGAGGGGTAATCTGGCGCACTCCGTCGGCAGTAATCTGCACAACCTCGCCTGGACCAAGGTCACGCATAAACTCATAGCCGAGGTTATCGAAACTTGAGCTCTCGCTGGCGCAGACATAGCCCTTGTCGTTCTTACCGATGGTGATTGGCGTACGGCCGAACTTATCACGCGCTGCGTAGATTGCGTGGTCTGTGAGGATAAGCATCGAGCACGAGCCCTTAATCTTGCTCTGCACGATGTTGATACCATCCTGAATGTTCTTACCCAAGCCGATGAGGATTGCAATCAACTCCGATGCGTTGATGCTTGAATCCGAGAGCTCGGCAAAGTGGTGACGCTCGTCGAGCAACTCCTTGGTAAGTTCCTCGATATTGTCGATGCGGGCTACCGTAGCAACGGCATAGCGACCGAGGTGAGAGGTAATGGTGATAGGCTGCGACTCGCAGTCGGAGATGACACCCATACCCATTGTAGATGTACCGAAGCGAGGCAGATCGCCCTCGAACTTATTACGGAAATAGCCATCCTCCAACGAGTGGATAGAACGCACAAACTTGCCGTTATAGACAAAAGCCATACCGGCTCTCTTTGTTCCCAGATGAGAGTGATAGTCGGTGCCGTAGAAGACCTCGTTTACACACTCATTGCGTGATACGCAACCAAAAAAACCTGACATAGAAACGATTATATTATTTCAAAATTATCTCTTTCAAGAAGCGCCGACGATGCCGCCCCCGATGGGCCGTGCGACAATGGACGCTAACGAGTGCAAATATACAAAAAAATATATATGTAGGTTATGAAATTTATTAAAACTCCAACAATTTATACTTCTCGCGCGTGGCGGGCATAGAAATCTTCTCCTGATAGTGCCACCACTCCTTGACATAGGGACGCAGACCCACGGCATCCATAATCTCAAGAAGGAGGTTGCGATTCTCCATCTGCTCACGCGTAATCAGCCCCTCACGATGCAGGCGCGCTACATAGGCCTTGTACTCCGCCAGCGAGAAGGCCTTATCCTCGCCCACGCGTGCCTTGCGGGTGAAGTCATCAAACCCAGCACCCATTTCGAGCGGCTCACCCTCGCCATCGACAATGGTCAAATCAACCGCAACGCCGTAGTTGTGTCTGCCACCTCGTGTGCCATCTGCAACATAGGATGTGTAGGGCGTACCCTCCACCGCGCGACGCATACGGCGCTGGACACTCAACGGGCGAGCAGCATCGTAAATCAGCAACGAGTATTCGGGCTGACGCTCACGCAGAATAGTCTGCGCCTGAATGACCTTTTTGGCGAAGTGTGGCAAAAGATATGCCCTGGTCAGCGAGCCGTACATATTCTCGCCCACAAAGTTATCTTCGGTGGCGTACTTCAGTTCCACGCCAATCTCCTCGCAGAGCGCCTGCACATCCACCAGACCATAGCGACGCATCTCGGCGTCAAAATCAACCTGCTGCGCCACCGCTACCGATAGCGACATCAGCAGCGCCAGCACAAGATATATTACTCGTCTCGCCATTGCGAATAGGGGTGTTTAAGAAGTTGTGAATTATAGTAGCGGCGGTCGCCCGTAACCTCCTCGCCGAGCCACTCGGGGCGTGGGTACTCCTCATCCTCGGAGCCAAGTTCCACCTCGGCAACGATTAATCCCTCGTTCTCGCCATAGAAGCGGTCAACCTCGAAGGTGTGCTCGCCCACGGGGACAAGGTAGCGGGTCTTGGAGATGGTGCCCTTGCTGAACGAGAGCAACTCGCGTGCCTCCTCAACGGGAATCTCCCACTCCCACTCCGAGCGCGACATACCAGCCTCGTTGCTGCGACCCTTGATTGTCAGGAAGCCCTGCTCGTCGCGTGTGCGTATGCGAAGCGTGAGGCTCTCCGACTTTGCCACATAGCCCTGCTCGATGCGGGTCGAGGATGCGACATAGGGCATAAAATCGCCCTTGACCAAAAACTTTCGTTCAATCTCTTTTTTCATAATCATCCATCTTTTGCGCAAAATTACTATATTTGCACAAATAATGAAACACTAAACCGATATGAAAAACAAATTCACATACTTTGCCATCGCCTCGCTGATGCTGGCTGTGGGATGCAACAAGCCAAAGACAAACTACAACCTTGAGCACGCCCTGCAGATGAAAGATAACATCTATTCGCTCTACGATGTGGACGAGACTCCGCTGCTGGCAGAGAACTATCCGCAGGATGTGGAGGCAGAGGCGACATACCTCGCCGAGGGCGCTGAGAACAAGGTGAACAAATACTCTTACCTGTGGCCATACTCGGGCACGCTCTCTATGATGTCGGCACTCTATGAGGCGACACACGACGAGGCTATTCTTACTACGATTGACAACGAGGTCGTGGAGGGTCTGAAGATGTATTACGACACCTCGCGCGAGCCTTATGCCTACTCATCTTACATCACCGCTGACGAGGCTGACCGCTTCTACGATGACAACATCTGGCTGGTGATTGACTTTGTTGACCTCTACACCCTAACGGGCAAGCAGTCATATCTGGATATGGCACTCGACATCTGGAAGTTCGTGTTGAGCGGTCGTGATACATTGCTGGGCGATGGTATCTACTGGTGCGAGCAGAAGAAGACAACGAAGAACACCTGCTCGAATGCCCCTGCGGCGGTGGCGGCACTCAAGCTCCACAAGGCTACGGGCGAGCAGCAGTACTTCGACCAGGGCGAGAACCTCTACACCTGGGTATATTACAGCCTCCGCGACAAGGATAACCTCTACTGGGACAATGTCTCACTGAAGGGTCAGTTCGACCGCCGCAAGTTCTCATACAATAGCGGTCAGATGATTGAGGCGGGCGTGTTGCTCTATGAGATTACCAAGGATAACCAGTACCTCAAGCACGCACAGGCAACTGCCGAATCGTGCTTTGCGCAGTGGACAACCCCTTACACCAACAGCAAGAACCAGAGCATCAACATCCTTGAGTCGGGTGATGTATGGTTTGACGCTGTGCTGATGCGCGGTTATATGGCTTTGTGGCGTGCCGACAGCGAGGCAAAGTACCTCACCGCATTCAACGACACGCTGAACTATGCCTGGTATTTTGGTCGTGATGAGAATGGTCTTTTCGGCAAGTTCCTCACCGCGCGTGGCGAGGATGAGAAGAAGAGTTGGTTGCTCACGCAGGCTGCCTATGCCGAGATGTCGGCACGCCTGGCAACAGTCGATTTGAAGAACGCACCAGTTGCTGCGACTGCGGAGGAGGCAGAGGCAGAGGTGGTGGAGTAACCATTTTTCGGCTCAACCGCTTTTTCGGCTTACGGGTTCAAGCCGAGCGACATACATAGAAAAGTTGAAGCGCCACATTTTGGGAGTGTGGCGCTTCTTCATTTAGATTGGTTATGAGAGTTATTTCTTTGGCACGACGGTGACATTTACCGCCTGCAAGCCCTTGCCGCTGTCATCAACCTCGAACTCGACATTCTGTCCCTCGGTCAGTGCCTTGAAGCCCTCGGCGATGATACCGGTGTAGTGCACGAATATTTCACGACCCTCCTCGGCAAGGATAAAGCCATATCCCTTCTTGCTGTCAAACCACTTTACTTTGCCTGTCATAGTAGTAATGTTTAGTCTAAAATAAATCTTGTAATTAGGTTGGTTCTAACTCAAAGGTAAGCATATTTTTTGAATCCGCAAAAAAATCGCAATATTTTTTCCACGCCCGTCAACGAAGATAAACTTAAAAGTGTAAGTGAGCAAAGGAAAATTTGAAAAACACCGAAATTTATTCACGAAATATTGCATAATTATTTGTTTATTCCAATAAGTTTTTATAACTTTATTGTGGGTAAGTATTTATATTCATCATATTAAATTTGAGGAGTTATGAGAAAGATTTTATTCTTGGCTTTCGTAGCCTTATCTTTTTGCAGTTGTAAAGATAATATAGATAATAAATTAGTAGGGTCTTGGGCATCTAAGCATTTTATTACTGAATATCTTGTTGCATCTGAGATTGCCGTAGATAATGTTAGTGGAACATTGTGCTTGGAGGTGTCGGGCGAGGAGTATTCTGTCTTTAACGGAGAAGATAAAGCAATGGAATTAACAAATCTCTATAATGATAATGCCTTTAAGGGTGGTGTTTATCCAGGTCTGCACCCAGCCCTCGCTTATCCAATAGATAAGATAACCATATGCGCTAATAAGGATTTCGATGCAGAGCATCCTGTGGGTGAGCCTTTGGATGATATTGCGCGATTGGGATTTAACTCATTTTATCCATTTATTGCAAATGGGTATGAATATTTTCCAACAAGCGAAGAATGGTGGTATCCTGACCGACTCCCTTACTCAATACCTTTCGCTGACATTAATGCCGAGGTTACAAAGTTGATTGAGGCATATTTTACAACTTGGCAAATTTCACCAAGTTATGTGGCAAAGATTGAATTCGCTTCGCAGCCCGAAAAGGCTGGCGAGTACACCTTCACAATCGAAATGACTACAAACGGCGAGACATTTGAAACAACTTTCACTCATACTTTTGAGTAGCGAGAGCATAATCAAAAATATCAAGGGGGGGGCTTCGATGCCCCCCCCTTTACTTTTGCGATGTAATTATATCTTCAACGATTTCACCCGCCAGAATCGGCATAAAACAAAAAAAGGGTAAGCTACTTATATCGCACCGCTACAACCTAATACCCTTGCTTGCTTCCACACCTGGGGGATTCTCAGGGAGCTGGTCGTATAAGACTTACCCGAGTGCAAAAGTAGAAAAATAAATTCAAAATCCAAAATTCGAAATTCAAAATTGTTGAGATTTTTGCAAAAAACTTAAAAATAGACTCCGTTTTGCATTGTTCAACCTCTATTTGTGGTTGAAAATCTCTTTCGCGTGTTGCTTTTTTTCTGCTTTAGATGTATATTTGTAACTTACAATAAATAAAGTAGAGTATGAAGAAAATATTTATATGGTCGTTCGTTGTCGGACTTATTTTGGGCGCGGCAGTTGCTGTGTGGGGCGTTATCTCGTTTAAGGGTAATGCGGTGGTTGAGGCGAAGGAACTTTACATCTCGCGCAACACCACCTACGAGGAGTTGCTCGACTCGCTCAAGCCCTCAATCAAGCACCATCTGGCGTTTGACCTCTATGCCCAGCGCCTCGAACTAAAGGATAAATATAAGGTGGGGCACTATGTCATGGAGTCGGGAATGAATGTGATTGAGATTGTGCGTATGCTCAAACTCGGTTTGCAGACGCCCGTAAATGTGACGATGAACAATGTGAAGATTCCCGCGCAGTTGGCCGGCAAACTCGCAAAGCAGTTGGAGGCTGACTCGGTGGAGATTGTCAAGGTGCTCACCGACAAGGCTCTCGCCAAGCGACTGGGTTTCAGCAGTGAACTGACAATGTTTTCAATCTTCCTGCCCAACACCTACGAATTTTACTGGACCGTCAAGCCCGAAGAGTTTGTTGAGCGAATGTACAAGGAGTACAAGCGTTTCTGGAACGAGGAGCGCGACCAAAAGCGCAAGCGCTCGGGGCTGAACCGCGTGGAGGTGGCGACGCTGGCGTCAATCGTATATGAGGAGACCCGCAAGGTGGACGAAATGCCACGCGTGGCGGGTGTATATATCAACCGCCTGAAGAAGGGAATGCCGTTGCAGGCCGACCCAACAATCAAATATGCAATGCAGGACTTTGGTCTGCGCCGCATCTTGAAGAGTTACCTTAAGTACCCTTCACCCTACAACACCTACATCAACAAGGGTCTGCCACCATCGCCAATATGTATGCCGAGCACAGAGGCTATCGACGCGGTGCTGAACTTCGAGAAGCACGAATACCTCTACTTCTGCGCCCGCCACACATTCGACGGCTACCACAACTTCGCAAAGACCTACAACGAGCATCTGCAAAATGCCCGCCGATATCAGCAAGAGTTGAACAAGCGCAAAATTATGAAGTAACGATATGAAAATCGTAATCCTCGGGCCAGCACACCCCTATCGTGGCGGCTTGGCAAGCATTATGGAGACCATGGCGCGCGAGTATCAGAGTCGCGGTCACGAAGTGAAGATTTACACCTTCACCGTGCAGTACCCCTCGCTGCTCTTCCCTGGCAAGAGCCAGTTTGTGAGCACGCCAGCGCCCGCCGACCTCCACATCGAGCGCGTGATGAACACCGTAAATCCGCTGAACTGGGTGCAGTTGGGTCTGCGACTAAAGCGAGAGCGACCCGATATGGTGCTGATGAAGTACTGGACTCCATTTATGGCGCCCTGCTTCGGTACGATGGCACGCATCGCCCGCACAAATGGCGTGACGAAGGTTATCTGCCAGGTGGATAATGTCGAGCCACACGAGCACCACATCATCGACCGCCCCTGCAACCACTACTATCTGGGCGGCGTGGATGGCTATGTCTATATGTCCGAGCAGGTGCACAGCGAACTGAAGGCCTACTCGCAGGCGCCGATGATATTCTCGCCACACCCTATGTTCGAGAACTTTGGCGAGAGCGTCGAGCGCGCGGAGGCGTGCCAGAAGTTGGGGCTTGACCCAGCGACAGACTACTCGCTGTTCTTCGGTTTGATACGCGACTACAAGGGTCTTGACCTACTGCTGAAGGCGTGGGCACAATGGGCCCCCGAGGACAGAAAGTTGGTTGTTGCGGGCGAGTTTTACGCCTCACGCGAAAAGACCTATGCGCTCATCGAGGAGTTGGGCATAAAGGATAAGATTGTGATGCACGAGGGCTTTGTTGCCGATGAGGATGTGCGTTACTACTTCTCGGCGTGCGACTCGCTGCTGCTGCCCTACCGCACGGCGACGCAGAGCGGCGTGACGCAGATTGCCTATAACTTCTCTGTGCCGATGCTTGTGACGGGCGTTGGCGGCCTGCCAGAGATTGTTCCCGACGGCAAGGTCGGAGTGGTGTGCGAGCCTACGGTGGAGGGCATCCTCGGCGGTCTTAAGCGCCTATACAATGGCGACACCCTCGCCCACCTAAAGAGCAACTTCGCCGAAGAGCGCAAGCGCTTCTCGTGGTCGGCAATGTGCGACAAACTGCTGGAGGTTTACAAGATGTCGAAGGAATAAAAAACAACCTGCCAAATCGATTTGGCAGGTTGTTTGGTTTCCAGTTAATAATGCTTAGCATATTCCACCTTGAGCTTATGTCGAATCGGATTTCCGGCCTTCACTCTGGAGAAAATTCCGAACATTATACCGCTTCGTAACAAGAGATCAGATGTGTCAAAAGTGATGTGTGGTGCTATTTGTTGCAGGCTATAATTCTCCAGTGGCATTGCTTTTTCAGGATGAAACCAGATGATGACTCACTTTTATTCGCGAAAAATTGATATATTTGTAATGCGTCAAGGTTAAAAAGTTTCGCAATGGAGAAGGCGGAGATATTTGAAACGGCGGAGAGGTGTGTGAAATGTACAGGTAAGTCCTTGTTTCTTACGGGTAGGGATGGAACGGGAAAGACTACCTTTTGAAGTATGTGGCAAAGACTACATCCAAGCATTTTGTGATTCTTGCGCCGACTGGTGTTGCCGCTATCAATGCTGGTGGCACGACAATACATTCTCTCTTCCATTTGCCATTGTGTCCATATTTACCAGATATCAAGGAACTTATAACCGAATATCTGTTACCAGAGAGATATCGCAGCATATTCGGATGGCGATTTTGGGATACGGGGAAATAGGGCTACTTTTGTTGCTTGAACAATGATATTTTGCAGAAGATGATGGAGTTATTGACTACTTTTCAATGGTGTATTCTTGCGCTGACGGCGCTGTGTATCGGTATGTCGAAGACGGGTGTGCAGGGTATGATGCTGCTAGTTGTGCCTTATATGGCGATGGCATTTGGGGCAAAGGAATCGACGGGCGTCATACTGCCGATGCTCTGCATTGCGGATATTATCGCCGTGGTCTATTACAAGCGCATAGCCGACTGGAAAGTGGTTGCGAAGTTGCTCCCGACTGCAATACTTGGTTTCTTTGTCGCGATTTTTGTCGATAAGTTGATTCCCGCCAACGAGTTTCGCCAACTGATGGGTTGGACTCTCGCGCTGGCGCTGGTGGTTATGATATGGAGCGAGTTGTTTGGCAAGGAGAATCGCTGGATGAGGAAGTGGTGGTACTCGGCTCTATTCGGTCTGCTCGGCGGTTTTACCACTATGATAGGCAATGCCGCGGGGCCAGTGTTGTCGGTCTATCTGCTCTCGATGCGAAAGGATAAGATGGAGTATATCGGCATAAACGCCTGGTTTTTCCTTGTAGTGAATCTGCTGAAAGTGCCTCTTCAAATCTTTGTGTGGGATAATATTTCGTGGGGCACATTCTCGCTCAATCTTGCGATGTTGCCAATCATCGGCATTGGAGCGTGGTTAGGTATTATCATCGTCAAACTATTCCCCGAAAAGGCTTTTCGCCGATTTATTCAGATAGTCACAATCGTGTCGGTGGCAATGATGCTATGGTAACGACAACCCTAAAATAAAAACTTATGCGTAAAATAGAGATTTGTTGTTCGTCGCTAAAGGAGGTATTAGAGGCTGAAAAGGCTGGCGCCTTTCGTGTGGAGCTGTGTAGTGCCATAGCTTTGGGTGGTCTTACGCCCAGTTATGGAGTTATTCGGCAGGTGGCAGAGGCCGTTAGGACCATTAAGGTTAATGTCCTGATTCGCACCCGAGAGGGAGGTTTCTGCTACAACGATGAGGAGGTGGAAGCAATGTGCCGCGATATTGAGTTCTGTCGTGAGGTGGGAGTTGATGGCGTGGTGATAGGAGCATTGACCGCCGATGGAGAGATAGATATGGCAGCCTGTCGAAAATTGATGACGGCGGCACAAGGGTTGTCTGTAACATTCCACCGAGCTTTTGATGTATGCAGCAATGGCGAGAAGGCGTTAGAGGATATTATCTCGCTGGGGTGTGATCGTCTGCTCACATCTGGAATGGAGCGGGATGCCGAGCAGGGAGCAAAACATATTGCCGAGTTTGTGGAGCAAGCCGCAGAGCGCATAATCATTATGCCTGGAGCTGGTATTCGCCCAAATAATATAGCGTGGATAGAAAAAATGACAGCAGCCACAGAGTTTCACTCTACGGCTGCCGCCAATATTCCCGACCACGCTTTTGCCACCAAGAAGTTAAGCTTTGCGGCTGATAGTTGTGGCGTGGGGTTGCTCCGACGCTCTCAATATGAGATTATATCAGAGCTTGTGAATAACACTCTTTAATTGCTCTCCTATTGAGGTGTTGTAGCCTTGTGAGAAATATACCACCCTGCCAAATGTGTCGCAGATGGCAATGATAGGGAGTTGGTTGGATGTGGAGTCGCAGCCCGCGCAAAGCATCTGACCAACTTTTTCATTTACATCTAATCCATAGTGAGGCTTGAGTGCCGCCAAAGGCTCACGATTGAGTTTTGAGGCATCCTCCTTTGAGCGTGACAGTATAATTATCGGGCGATTCCACTTGTTCAAGTCCTCGCTGATAGAGCTTATGCCTCGCAGGGCGTGGTTGGTGGGTTCATCGGCAGTACCCATCACCGCCACGATGAAATAACCGCGTCCCGTTGTAGAGAGCAACGAACGCTCTGCCTCCTCGCCTTGAGGGAGATATAACTGCTCGGCATCCATTGAACCGATAACGCCTATGTGGTCCTCGGCGGGGCGAATGATTAGTTCTATATCGGTATCCTTACCCTTTTCGATGCGGAATGTGGTGTTGTAGGAGAGGATACTGCCATTAGCCATACGGTTACCCGTCGAGAGCAGATAATATCCCTCATCCAACTCTACCGAACTTGCCAAAAGGTCTGACGCCTTACTACCCATATCCACTGACAAATCCCTATCAAAGCGTATTACCTGACACACGCCATCCTCAATGCGTGAGATGGTGTAGTGGCTCGAATATTTTGGTTTAGGAATGGTTGGCACTCGGGTTGGGTCGTAGTGCAAAATAAGTCGTCCCTTGTTCGCAACCTGCTCTGCCACCTTGCCGCCAATCTCTACCTTCACCCACTCTCTGCCATTGTGATATTCGGGGCGCTGATCCTGCGGATTAAGACGCGCTGGGATGTGGAATGAGCGACAAGCAGCCACGAAGAAACGATCTCTCGATGCAGAGTCTGCCGCACGCAGGCGCAACACTCCCGCAGGTGTGGTCTGCAATGCTATTGGGTTATACTCGTCGCACAAAGTGATATTCTCTGTGCACCAAGCAATGATATGCAAAGCCGAAGGCTCTGTCGTACCAATCTCCACGCCGAGGGTTTCGCGTATTTGTGTGCGATATGGTTGAAGGAACTCCTGTGCAATACGAGGAGAGAGGATATATCGGCAATAGAGAGCATCCAAATCAGCCTTGCGGGTAGAGTGCAACGCATCATTGAGAATATCCAGCCCTGTGTCGTGCAGGTCTTTAGCAGATATATTCTCAAGCAAAGCTATAGCTCGCTGACGCTCCTCACCCTCTGCCGAGTCAATGAAAGATTTGATTGTCTGCCAATTTCCTCTTGCACCGACTATCTGGCGCTGCTCGCGTGGGGTGTAACCATCGAGCGACTCTTTTGTAGCGAATGTAGCGACATAAGCCAAGCGTAACGAATCCTCGTGGGCAAGGCGTACCTTGTTTTGAGCAATCTGCTCCTCGGTGAGTTTGACTGGGAGGTCGCCCTGCACTGGTGGGATGACATCATCGCTAAATGAGAATACATCACCATCTTTATATTTCAGTTCTATGGTAAGCTGCTCGCCAGAGAGCTTGCCATAACCAAAACGACCCTCGAACGATGCCCAAACAAGCATATCGCCCAAACCGCTATGGATAGAGGTCTCGCCTGCGGAGTCGGTGTGAAGTTTTACTACCGAGTTGAACTCTCCGTAGTTGAAAATTTTATACTCTACCAATGCGCCCTCGACGGCTTTACCCTCCGTATCTACTACCTTAACGGTTGTCTTGCGTACTGGAGCGTAATTTTCTATCACATTAATCTCGGTGAAGCAGTTTGTGCGTTGAATCACATCCTCCTTGCCGTGATAATCACCTCTTACACGAGTGTGCATCAGCAGGGCGCGTGTTGCTGGTTGGTTGAACCACGCCACATTAAGCTCTGGCTCGGGTTCGCAAGCTCCCAGGAACTCCCAATCGCCATCAATCCACACCTCCACCCAGGCGTGATTGCTATCGGTGTGTGCCCAGCGCGGAGTATATACCTGACGCGCGGGGATGCCGACTGCTCGCATCGCCGATACGGTAAATGTCGATTCCTCGCCACAACGACCCTCGGCATTGACTATTGTAGCCATCGGAGAAGAGGTGCGGGCATCAGAGGGGATGTATGTAACCCTTTCGTGACACCAATGGTTTACCTCCAGAGCTGCATCGTGCAACGAGAGCCCCTTGACACGCTCTTTGAGTTCGTCATAATAGACCTCGCGGAAATCATCCATTCGCTCGTTATTGACCCTGACAGGCAGAACAAAGTGACGGAAAATATCCTCCGGCACAGCCTTGCCCCACGCCA
>JAFZFR010000075.1 GCA_017555805.1 Alistipes sp.
AAGACTATCGACAACGACCTCCCATTGCCAGCAGGTTCACCAACATTCGGTTACCAGTCAGCAAAGGAGGGTGGTACAGTTATCGGCCGCGCAGTTTACAACGACGCTCGCACTTCTGCTAACTGGTTTGTAGTAGCAGCGATGGGTCGTTCGGCAGGTCACTTGGCATTCGGTATCGGTTCTGCTTGCCACTACCCTATGATCGTTATCCCTGAGATGTTCAACAAGACAGAGATCACTGTTGAGAAGATCGTAAACTTGGTAGTTTCTTCTATCATCAAGCGTAAGATTATGGGTCTCGACTATGGTGTTGCAATGATTTCTGAGGGCGTATTCCACTCACTCTCTGACGAGGAGATTCGCAACTCTGGTATCCACTTCACTTACGACGACCACGGTCACCCAGAGCTCGGTAAGGTATCGAAGGCTAACATCTTCAACGAACTCTTGGAGAACAAGCTCAAGGAGCTCGGTTTGAAGGTTAAGTCTCGTCCAGTAGAGATCGGTTACGAGGTTCGTTGCCAGACTCCAATCGCTTACGACTTGGTTTACTGCTCGGAGCTCGGTATGGGCGTTTACAAGCTCTTCTCAGAGGGTAAGACTGGTTGCATGGTTTACATCTCACAGGATGGCTTCGTATCTCCACTCTACTTGAAGGATTTGCAGGATCCTACAACTGGCAAGATTCCACCACGCTTGGTAAACATCGAGTCAGACAAGATCCAGCAGGTTATCAACAACCTCTTGCACTATGTGACAGAGGCTGACTATGAGGCTGCAAAGGCTTATGTTGCTAACCCAGAGGCTTACGACTTCAAGAAGATTTTGAACTGGTAATTTGTCGCTTTAGGGGCGTTTTCCGAGGGATTTCCTGATGGGCGCTTCCCACAAGCAAACAATATCAGGGGCTGTTGAACATTGTTCAGCAGCCTTTTTTGTTTGGTGGTGGAGAGTGATTTTTCTTTGATGCGATGATTGTCTTCGGTGGCAGGGGCGGTAGCGCATATCGCGTTACTCCTTCAAAGATAGCACCTCAAATGAGGTGCACCACTTTCAATCCTCCGCCGCTCCACCCTTACAATTGTTCACAAAATAAGCCAAAAAGTAAAATAATTGTCGCCAAAAGGGAGCAAATGGGTAATTTTTCATATCTTTGTGTAATAATCTCTCTCTCAAGAGAGATAAAACAAAGTGCAAATGGGAATATCTACTTATAATACATTTTTGGTGGTGATGGCAGTGATTGCCCTCTTCGTCTTTATTGCGCTCTATTTCTTCGAGGCAGGATATGGCTACCTCTTCGACCGCCGCTACGGCAAACCCATTCCAAACAAGGTGGGCTGGGTGCTGATGGAGTCACCCGTATTCATCGCAATGTGCATCCTGTGGGCTCTCTCACCACGCCAGTGGGATATTGTGCCGCTGGTGCTGTTCCTGCTCTTTCAGGCGCACTACTTCCAGCGCTCGTTTATCTTTCCGCTGCTGATGCGTGGCGATTCAAAGATGCCGCTGGGTATCGTGCTGATGGGTGCTACATTCAACACACTCAATGCCCTGATGCAGGGTGGCTGGATATTCTACTTCGCCCCCGAGGGTTACTACGCTGACTGGTTCTCGAAGCCATATATATGGATAGGTGGTGCGATTTTCATCGCGGGAATGGCTATCAACCTCCACTCCGACCACATCATCCGCAACCTGCGTAAGCCAGGCGACAAGCGCCACTACATCCCCAAGGGTGGTATGTTCCGCTTCGCCTCGTCGGCAAACTATTTTGGCGAATTGACCGAGTGGATAGGCTTCGCCATCGCCTCGATGTCGTGGTCGGGTCTGGTCTTTGCGTGGTGGACATTTGCCAACCTCGCACCCCGCTCGGCGTCGCTCTACAAGCGCTACGAAAAGGAGTTTGGCGAGGAGTTCACCAGCCTTAAGCGCAAGCGCATCATTCCATTTATCTATTAGAACTGCCAAACACTATGAAGGATATCAAGGAATCAAAACTCTTTACCCCATATAAGATGGGTCCCGTCACCCTGCGCAACCGCACCATCCGTTCGGCGGCGTTTGAGTCGATGGGCAAGGACTTCGCCCCTACGCAGGCGTTGAAGGATTACCACACCAGTGTCGCACGCGGCGGCATCGGTATGACTACATTGGCATACGCCTCAATCAACCGCAGCGGCATCTCGTTCAACTCGCAACTATGGTTGCGCGATGAGATTGTGCCACAACTGCGCGACATCACCGACTCAATCCACAACGAGGGCGCAGCCGCTGGCATCCAGATTGGTCACTGCGGAAATATGACCCACTGGGAGACTGCGGGTCGCTTCCCTGTGTCGGCGTCAAACGGTTTCAACCTCTACTCCCCCACCTTCCACCGACGCCTCAAGCCGTCGGAGTTAAGGGAGTTTGCAAAGGACTTCGGTCAGGCTGTCGTGACGGCTCACAATGCGGGTTTTGATAGTGTGGAGGTGCACGCGGGTCACGGTTACCTCATATCGCAGTTCCTCTCTCCGTGGACCAACCGCCGACGCGACGAGTTTGGTGGCTCGCTGGAGAATCGTATGCGATTTATGAATATGTGCCTTGAGGAGGTTATGGAGCAGGCGGCACGCCACAATATGGCGGTGCTGGTGAAGCACAATATGGAGGATGGTTTCAAGGGCGGCATCCAGATTGATGAGTCTATCGAGATTGCCAAGCAGATTGAGTCATTCGGTGTTCACGGCATCGTGCTCTCGTCGGGCTTCGTATCGCGCGCGCCGATGGCCGTTATGCGTGGCAGAATCCCTACAAAGACGATGGGATATTATATGGGCTGGAACGAGTGGATGCAGAAGATTGTGGTATCGTTGTTTGGTCAGTGGATGATTAAGCAGTACGACTTCGAGGAGTGTTTCTTCCTTGAGAACGCCAAGAAGTTCCGCGCCGCGCTGAAGGGTCCTTTGGTGTATGTGGGCGGTCTGGTGTCGCGTGAGGGCATCGAAAAGGTGCTCGACGAGGGTTTCGAGATGGTGCAGATGGCACGCGCACTGATTAATGACCCAGCGTTTGTAAATAAGTTGCTGGGGGGCGACATCACAACACGCTCGGGCTGCGACCACAAAGATTACTGCATCGCCAGAATGTACTCCGTAGATATGAAGTGTTGCCACCACTGCGACAACCTGCCAAAGGTTATCCGCAAAGAACTTAACCTGTAAGATGAAACGAGGTCAGGTCATAGCAGGGTCGAAAACCGCTTTGGTGACGGGTGCTTCGAAGGGCATCGGTCGCGAGTATGCGTTGCAACTTGCGGCATTGGGTTATAATGTCCTGATGGTAGCATCGGGCAGAGAGGAGTTGGAGGCTACAGCAGCCGAGGTTGCCGCATCGCAGCCCAGCGTATGGGTCAAGCACCTCGTGAAGGACCTTGCAAGCCCCACCGCCGCCGAGGAGATGTTCGCCTACACCGAGGCAGAGGGTATCAAGATAGATATTCTCATCAACAACGCGGGCATATTCTCATTCTGCGACATCCTCTCGACACCCATCGAGCGCATCCAGCGAATGATTTACCTCCACGACATAACATCTACACTTATGTGCCGCCTCTACGCCGCCGATATGATTACGCGCGGAGGAGGTCGCATCCTCAATATGTCATCCTTCTCAATATGGATGCCCTACCCAGGTCTGTCACTATACAGCGCCAGCAAGGCATACATAAAGAGTTTCTCGGTGGCATTCTCCAAGGAGGTCGAGTCGCAGGGCGTGAGCGTTACGGCCGTCTGCCCCGCAGGCATCGCCACCGACCTGTATGGTCTATCGCCCAAGTTGCAGCGCTTCGGCGTCAAGACGGGCATTCTGATGACCCCAAAGAGTTGTGCGCGCCGCTCGCTGAATGGTATGTTCCGCGGTCAGCGATGCAAGGTGCCCGACTGGTGGTTCAGGCTCTTTATCCCCATCTGCCAACTTGTACGCGGCCCGCTGATGCGCTGGTTGCGTAACTTCACTATGCAGTTCCAAAAATAGAGAACGCATCCAGGGGCACAGACCCCCGAATACGCTCTCTGATTGATAGGCAGGCAGACCCTGCCCTGCTCGCGCTACACTTTACGCAGAACGATGTCAAGCAGGCGTAGGGCGACAGAGCGAACAACTTGATAACCGTCGCGCGCCGCAGATGCCACATCGTAGATTGTCTCCAATCGTTTATCGATGTAGTCGATTCTTTCACGCACCCACAGCAGATAGATCAGCCACGCCACCACGAGCAGCAACACCGCCACAATCAGGGTGGCAATCCACGCGTGACCTATAATCTCGGTCAGCGCCACCACCGCCGCTGCGACAAGCATCAGCACCGCCATCAGCAGCGCGACTCCAAAACATATCAATGGCAACATAACGCTCGGCATCATAGTTGTTTAACCCTGTCTACACACGCCCACGCCTACTACTTCTCGTCCTTGCAGTGACAACGCATCTTGTCGGCCTCCTCCTCGACATAATCGCGAATCTTGGAGCGCAACTCTGCGCCCGACTGAGGAGTTGTGAGCATAGCGGCTACCGAGCCTACCAATAAGCCTCCGAGAAATGAAACGAGGCTGCAAATACCTGTACTTTTCATAATATTATAGTATTAATTCACCCAACAGAGTTGCAAATTACGCGCCACGGTGTTATATTTGAACAATGAACCAAGAAAAAAATATCACCGTTGCCTTCACGGGTCACCGCTCCTACAACGGCAGTGCCGATGAGCGGCTCGCTGCGCTGCTGGAAGAACTCTACGGGCGTGGCTACCGCCGTTTCCTTACGGGTATGGCGTGGGGCTTCGACCTTGCGGCGGCAGAGGCGGTGATACGCCTTAAGCAGAGCCACGAGGATGTGCAGTTAATAGCCATCGAGCCCTTTGCGTGGTTTTCGTCGCTCTTTCGTGGCGAGGATGCCGAGCGCTACACAAGGATAAAGGCGGCGGCAGAGGGCTGCATCGTCGCGGGGCACAAGGGCGACAGGATGGACTTCATCCGCCGCAACGATATGCTGGTGGAGGGTGCATCGGTGATGGTTGCGTGGTGGAGCGGCGCATCGCACGGCGGCACAGCATACACCATCCGTCAGGCACACCACGCGGGCATAGAGTGTCACAACCTCTATGACCTGCAATACTCACTTTTTGAATAGTAAAACCGAAAGATATGAAACGAGCAATAATTATCTCTCTCGCCCTGCTCACCCTCGTTGCGTGCTCCAGCCGAGCCGACAAGAAGGGTCAAGAGCAGACTGCCCCTACATCGCAAACACCTACCTCTGCCAACCGAGCAAAGGAGCCCGCGACATTTATCCCCGCCCTTGCGCCAAACCTGCTCTCGGCGGAGCAGAAGATGGAGTATATGCGTGAGCACTACTGGGATAAGTTCGACTTTGGCGACACCCTCTTTCTGGAGCGCATAGACTCTACCAAGATGCTCAACGCCTTCGCGGTCTACGCTGCGGGCTATCTGCACGACTCGCTGGCATACCGCTATATGCCACGCCTGATGCAGCGCGCCTCGACATCAAAGAGAATGTACACCTACTTCCTTTCGCTCGCCGAGACTGTGCTCCACGACCCCAACTCACCGCTGCGCAGCGACGAGAAGTATATCCCCGTTCTGGAGAGTGCCGTGCAGAGCAAGTGGCTTGACGAGTATGAGCGTATGCCTTATGAGTACGACCTCGAGATGGCGCGCCAGAATCGCGTGGGTCGCACAGCCAACGACTTTACCTACACCCTCGCGTCGGGTCGCACGGGCAGGATGCACAACATCAAGGCGAACTATACACTTATATTTATAAGCAACCCAGGTTGCCCGATGTGCGGCGATGTGAAAGAGCAGATTACCTCGTCACCGATGTTGAAGGAGCTTATCGAGCGTAAGGAACTGAAAGTGCTGGTTATCTACCCCGACGCCGACCTTGAGGCGTGGCGAGAGCACCTTGAGGACTACCCCGCATCGTGGATAAACGGCTACGACGCCAACCTGCGCATCGAGAAGGAGCGCCTCTATGACCTGAAGGCCATCCCAGCACTCTACCTTTTGGACAGCCAGAAGCGCGTGATGGCAAAGGATTGCACCGATGTGGAGTATATCGAAAAGTTATTACAACAATAACCAAATAACCCAAACTATGAAGAGATTGTTTTCAGCATTAATTGCATTGGCTCTATTGAGCAGTTGCGACAATGCCCAACAAGAGTATTTCACAAAAAGTGTAACTTTCCCCGAAGGGGCAACTATCGAGCAGAAGATTGACATCGCCTCTCGAATTGTTCCCACACCACAACAACTGGAGTGGCAAAATGGCGAATTGACTGCCTTTTTACACTTTGGAATGAATACATTTACAGGTAAAGAATGGGGTAATGGCAGGGAGAATCCAGAACTTTTCAACCCCACAGAACTTGATTGCGAGCAATGGGTTAGATCTCTCAAGGAGAGTGGTTTCAAATATGCAATTCTTACAGCCAAACATCACGATGGTTTCTGCTTGTGGCCTACGGCAACGACAGAGCATTCGGTGAAAAACTCGCCTTGGCGTGATGGCAAGGGAGATGTAGTAAAAGAGTTCCGCGATGCTTGCGATAAATATGGTGTCAAGTTTGGCGTTTACCTTTCACCTTGGGATAGAAATGCTGAGTGCTATGGCGACTCGCCAGCATATAACAAACTCTTCATCGAGCAACTCACCGAGCTTCTGACCAATTATGGAGAAGTGTATGAGGTGTGGTTTGATGGTGCGTGTGCCGAGGGTCCCAATGGAAAAAGGCAATGGTACGATTGGCAAGCCTATTTTGAGGTGATCCACAAATTACAACCCAACGCCGTTACTGCAATTATGGGTGATGATGTCCGCTGGGTCGGCAACGAGGGCGGCTGGGGTCGCGAAACCGAGTGGAGTGCTACGGTTTATACCCCCGACTCACACCCCAATGCCTCACAAAACGGCGAGTTAGGCATAAATGCTATGTCGAAAGATTTAGGCAGCAGGGAGTTGGTCGCAAAGGCAAAGATGATGTATTGGTATCCTTCGGAGGTGGATGTATCTATCCGCCCAGGATGGTTCTACCACGCCGAGGAGGATGGCAGAGTGCGTTCTGTTGCCAACCTTGTGGATATATATTTCCAATCGGTAGGTCGCAACTCTGTGCTTCTGCTCAACATTCCACCCGACCGCCGCGGTCTGTTGCACGAAACAGATGTTGAGAATCTAAAACAATTCAATCAATATATCAATAGCACTTTTGAGAATAACTTTATCTCAAATGGCGACAAGTTGAGCAAGTTAGCCGAGGGCGAGAGCCGTACTTACCGCGTAGCGAAAGATGCTATCGTGAACACGCTGCTCGTGCAGGAAGATATTGCGCAAGGTCAGCGCGTGGAGAGTTTTCTGGTGGAAGCTTATAGCAATGGTAAGTGGCAATATCTCACCGAAGGCACAACTATCGGTTACAAGCGTCTGTTGCGCTTCTCTGATTGCCAACCAGAGAAGATACGCCTTACAATTCGTTCATCGCGCGGTGATGCCAACATCTCTGGCGTAGGTCTATATTATGCTCCGATGTTGGAGGATAACTCTTCGAGCGTAAGAATTAATGACCTCGACAGCAATAGCTGGAGCGTGGTGGGCTCCGATGACCGCACCGCTATTGACGGCAACCGCGAGAGTGTATGGCGCAGCAATGCCCTTACCCCGCTTGTAGTGGATATGGGTAAGGAGGAGGAGATAAAAGGCTTCTGCTATGTCCCTGCAAAAGAGAATTTGACAGGTACTATATATAAATATAGGTTCTCAGTCAGCACCGATGGCGAGAAGTGGAGCGAGTGCGACTGCACAGGCGAGATGAGCAACATCAAGCACAACCCTATACCCTACTTCGTCCGCTTTGGCAACACCTACAAGGCGCGTTATTTCCGCCTTGAGCCTTTACAGGAGATTGACGGCAACAAATGTACCTCAATCGCCGAGGTGGGAATATTATTGCAGTAGTTCCACATAAGGAAAACTTATTAAACCATAAAAAAGTGTTATTAAAAAACTATTGCAAAAGTAATTTTTCTCTATATCTTTGCAGTAGGAAAAATAAGAAAAACAAAAATTAATAAAACATAAAACAAACTTAAAATTTTACGATTATGGCAAAGAAATTTCGTTGTACAGTATGCGGTTTTATTCACGAGGGTGATGCAGCACCAGAGAAGTGCCCACTTTGCAAGGTACCAGCAGATAAGTTCGTTGAGATAGAGGAGAAGTCAGGCGCGTTGGAGTTCGTTACAGAGCACAAGCTCGGCGACGGCAAGGGCGCAAGCGAGGAGTTGTGGAAGGGCTTGCACGAGCACTTTATGGGCGAGTGCACCGAGGTAGGTATGTATCTTGCGATGAGCCGTCAGGCTGACCGCGAGGGTTACCCAGAGGTTGCTGATGCTTTCAAGCGCTACGCTTGGGAGGAGGCAGAGCACGCAGCGAAGCTCGCAGAGCTCATCGGCGAGGTAGTTTGGGACACAAAGACCAACCTTTTCAAGCGTATGAACGCCGAGGAGGGTGCTTGCGAGGATAAGTTCCGCTTGGCAGTGATGGCAAAGCAGGAGAGCCACGACGCTATCCACGACTCAATCCACGAGATGGCGAAGGATGAGGCTCGTCACGGCGCAGGCTTCCAGGGTCTTTACAACCGCTTCTTCAAGGAGTAAGTTAGGATAATTGAGGGATAAAGAAAAACCGATGGCTTTGGACCATCGGTTTTTTAATTGTCATTATGGTAATACCTGTGTCTCCACCTTAACAACTTTGCCATTTACCTTGTGAGTTGTTTTAATTACTCCCGACCCAGATGGTTTTGGCATTTCGTGTATCTCCTCCTTTACAACCTTTCCATTAACGATATATGTATCTTTTGCATAACCGCCCTCGGCAAATTTCTTTTGTGGAAACTCGTGTATCTCCTCCCTTATCACTTCGCCGTTTCGACTATAAGTAATAGTCAATGGCGAGCCATCACCCTTATACTCCTTCAAATGCGAATTGTGATATATCTCGGTCATATATCCCTTCATATTATGCGCTGTTTTTCTTCCAGAAGGCGGCTGATTATCCGCTGGAGCATAACTCATAATATTATCATAAATGAAATTTTGTTCGCCATCGCTTTCAACGATAGCCTTTGACTTAAACTTTTTGCCCTTATAATCCCAGCACAGCTCAACTACTCCAATATTGCGATTTCCGATTTGAGATATTACAAGTTTCTTGCGAGGTAAATATAAATCTTTATTTTTCGCTGGAGTTAAATTTATACATTCTCCATAAGTCATTATCTTAAAGATATTTTCCTCATAATTTGCGACAACCATATACTCATCCTCGCCAAAAATCTCATCAAACAATGCCGCTTTTTTCTTTTCGTTCTTAATTGCACCTAAATAGCGATAAGACTCCAATGATAACGAACTGCATTCTGCCTTGTACATTGCAAAATACAAGGTCTTTTCCCACCCTGTGGTTGCTTCATCAATAGTTACTTTCTTCACTACACGACCCGCACTCGAACACAACATCACAACCAACAACATTGCGCCCAATTTACCCAAAATAAAACCTAACTTTTTCATAGCTGTATGATTTTAATTGTTTACTCTACCGCAAATATAGCACAAGAAAATCGCAATTAAAAATTTTACTTTCTTTTTTTATTTTTGCGAAATTAATTTTAATATTGGTATAGTTTATAAATTATTTTACGATTAAAAAGGGGATTGCAGCGTCTAACTAATGTCCTCCTTGTAATGACGCCTACAACAACACTAAAGCAAACAAAAAAGGGCTCGGCTTAAATACCGAACCCTCTATTATAATTAAGGTAAAAACCTCGTTATCGCACGATAGTCTCCTCGCGGTCTGGACCTACAGAGATAATCTTGATTGGGCAACCAGTCTCGCGCTCAATGAACTCAACATACTCCTTGAACTCAACTGGGAAATCCTCGTACTTGCGAACCTTGCAGATGTCGCACTTCCAACCCTTGAACTCTGTATATACTGGCTCCAAATCGTCGGTGAGCTCGTATGGGAAGTGATTTACCACCTCGCCGTTAATCTTATAACCAGTAGCAACCTTGATAGTGTCAAAGTCGTTCATCACATCAGACTTCATCATAATGAGCTGTGTAACGCCATCGACCATAACAGCGTACTTCAACGCTACCAAATCCAACCAACCGCAACGGCGTGGACGACCAGTCACAGCACCAAACTCGTGACCGATGCGACCCAACTCCTTACCAGTCTCGTCGAAGAGCTCTGTTGGGAATGGACCACTACCTACGCGTGTGCAGTAAGCCTTGAAGATACCATATACATCACCAATCTTTGTAGGAGCAACACCCAAGCCTGTGCAGACACCCGCACAAACGGTGTTAGATGATGTCACGAATGGATATGTACCGAAATCAACATCCAACAATGAGCCCTGTGCGCCCTCTGCCAAGATAGCCACATCGTCGTTGATAAACTGGTTTACAACCTGCTCTGAATCGATGAACTGGAAGCCACGGAGGTACTCGATACCCTCCATCCAGGTCTGCTCATACTCGGTAACATCGTACTCGAAGCCCTTGTACTGGCTGAGCATCTCCTCGTGCTTTGCCTTGAGTTTGTTGTAACGCTCAACGAAATCAGACGAGATAACATCGCCGAAACGCAAGCCGTTACGACCAGTCTTATCCATATAAGTAGGACCGATACCCTTCAGCGTAGAGCCAATCTTCGACTTACCCTTGGCAGCCTCGCTGGCAGCATCCAACATACGGTGAGTAGGCAAAATGATGTGCGCCTTCTTTGAGATGAGGAGCTTCTCCTGAACAGGGATACCCTGCGCAGCGATATTCTTCAACTCCTCGGCAAGCGATACGGGATCAACCACAACGCCATTACCAATCACATTGATAGAACCCTCGCGGAAAATACCTGAAGGAACTGTGCGCAACACGAAACTCTTGTCGCCAAAATGAAGTGAGTGACCTGCATTAGGACCGCCCTGGAAGCGTGCCACAACAGTATAATTTGGGGTAAGAACATCAACAACCTTGCCTTTACCTTCGTCACCCCATTGCAATCCGAGAACTACATCGATTTTTTTCATTATATTTTTGAGTTAGCAATTTTTACTTATCTAACAAAATTTCCTTTCAAAGGTACACACTTTTTTATCATCCGCAAACTATTTACTGCAATAAATTATCAACACTTTATTAAAATACGCCATTTGCGAGCGTTTTGTGGAGGAAATGGGGAATATTATCCTCGAAACGAAACTATGGGTTGGGGATTTGGTTTGCGAGAGTATCAAATTATCCTCACTAAAATAATTTTGAATTTATCTAAAGTGGGTAGCGGAGGGGCGCTTGCGCCATACCCACTTTAGATACGCCTCGTACCGAGGCGCACTTTTATACTCATCTTGACGAGCGAATAGGATGAGCGGGGTAATCTCTTATCCTACCCCACCGCAAAAAAAGGAGCAAACCCGAAAGTTCGCTCCCCATAGTCAAATATAACGAGGTGGATTACATATCCTCGTCGCTCATCTCCTCATCTACCAACTCATCAGCACCCTTAATCTCGTCGTCGCCGTAGAAATCGTCGTTGTTGTCATCATCAGCGCCATCGTCCACCTTGACTTCAATCTTCACGAGGTATGAAATCTCATCAGTCTCGTAAGGTACTACATAAAAAAAGTCTCCATTGGGCTTATCAATGCGTGTCATCACCTCGGCATAACCACGAGGATAGAGCATCTTCACCTCCTCCTGCTGCTCGGCAGTGAGGTTGTTGAATGAGGTTACAAGTCGTTTTTTCGTTATTTTTCCAGTCATAATGTTCCGAAATTTTCTGCAAGTATAAGCAAAATTTGTTTTCGCAACAAGAAAAAATATTTTTTTTGCTTTTTTTTTATTTTTTGCCGTTGTTAGCAACAAAATGTCTATCTTTACGCTAAATTTGACCCCAATGATGACCCCAGAGCAGAAGATCAACGAGTTACGCAAGGAGCTGAACTCACACAACTATAAATACTATGTGGAGAACGCTCCAGTGATATCGGACTACGAGTTCGATAAGATGCTTCGCGAACTCATTGAACTTGAGGAACTTCACCCCCACCTGAAGGATGCAAACTCGCCTTCGATGCGTGTAGGAAGCGACCTGACGAATGCTTTTCGCTCTGTGGAGCATCGTTTCCCTATGCTTTCGCTCTCGAACACCTACTCCTCGGAAGAACTCGGCGAGTGGGTCACAAAGATTGAGCAGGAGGTCGAGCAGACCGAGTTTGTCTGCGAGTTGAAGTTCGACGGTACGGCAATATCTCTCACCTACGAGAACGGACGCCTCTTGCGCGCTGTGACGCGTGGCGATGGTACGCGCGGCGACGAGGTTACCGAGAATGTACGCACCATCCGCAGTGTGCCCCTGGTGTTGCAGGGCGATGACTACCCCGACTATTTCGAGATTCGTGGCGAGATATTTATGCCCTACTCATCGTTCGACCGCCTGAACAGTGAGCGCGAGCAGCAGGGCGAGCAACTCTTTGCCAACCCACGCAACGCCGCTGCGGGAACACTCAAGCAGCAGCAGTCGCAGGTGGTGGCGAAACGAGGTCTTGACTGCACGCTCTACCAGATTGCGGGCGAGCAACTGCCCTTCTCATCCCATAGCGAGAGCCTTGATGCGGCACGCCGCTGGGGCTTCAAGGTGTCGCAGCACACAAAGGTGTGTCGCACGCGCGCCGAGATTGAGGAGTTTATAAAGTATTGGGACACCGAGCGTCACTCGCTCCCCTTCCCTACCGACGGCATCGTTATCAAGGTAAACCGCTTCGCCGACCGCCGCAAGTTGGGCACAACGGCGAAAGCGCCAAAGTGGGCTGTGGCGTATAAGTTCAAGGCGGAGCAGGCTTTGACGAAACTCTTGAAAGTAACATATCAGGTTGGCCGTACGGGTGCGATTACCCCCGTGGCAAACCTTGAGCCAGTCCTGCTGGCGGGTACTACCGTAAAGCGTGCTACGCTCCACAATGCCGACCAGATTGCAGCACTCGACCTTCGCGAGGGCGATATGGTCTATGTGGAGAAGGGCGGCGAGATTATCCCAAAGATTACGGGCGTGGAACTCGGCGAGCGCGACGCTGCGAGCCAGCCTCTGCAATACATCACCCACTGCCCCGAGTGCGGCGCTGAACTGGTCCGTTATGAGGGCGAGGCAAAGCACTACTGCCCCAACCAGAGCCACTGCCGCCCACAGATTGTGGGTCGCATCATCCACTTTATCCGCCGCAAGGCTATGAACATCGAGTCGCTGGGTGAGGAGACTGTGGAACTCTTGCTGGAGCACAACCTTATTGAAAATATAGCCGACCTCTACGACCTGCGTGCCGAGCAACTTGCTCCGCTGCCACGCCTGGGCGACAAGTCGGCACGAAACATAATCAGCAGCATCGACTCCTCACGCGAAGTGCCATTCCACCGCGTGCTCTTTGCCCTGGGTATCCGCTTTGTTGGCGAGACTACGGCGAAGTATCTGGCGGCGCACTTTGGCAATATGGAGAGGTTGATGCAGGCATCGCACGAGGAGTTACTCGAGGCCGAGGAGGTGGGCGCAAAGATTGCCGACTCCATCATCGAATACTTTGCCGACGAGCAGAACCGTTCTATCATCGAGCGACTGGTGCGTGCTGGACTAAAGTTTGAGGCGGAGGCGAAGGTGCTCTCATCGCAGGCGCTTGAGGGTATGAACATCGTCATCTCTGGTTCGTTTGCCCAGCACTCGCGCGACGAACTGAAGGCTATGATTGAGGCGCACGGAGGCAAGAATCAGGCTGCCGTAGCCGCCAACACCACCTATCTGCTTGCAGGCGAGAAGATTGGACCTGCGAAGTTGCAGAAGGCGAATAAATTAGGCATTAGGATTATCTCCGAGCAGGAGTTTCTTACGATGATAGAGGGGGCTGAACCGCTTAACACTGAACCGCTCGCAACGGCAGAGGCAGTTGCAGAGCCAACACCCGCACCAGAGCCACCAAAGGCAGAGCCCACAACCCCAATTCAGGGCACTCTGTTTTAGTGGCAAGAATTAATTAAGGATAAAAACGAAACAGATATGAAAAAGCATAAGTTGAGCGGCTGCGGAGCCGCAATGATAACGCCGTTCAAGGCAAATATGGAGATTGACTGGGAGCGTCTTGCCTCGATGATTGACTATGTGATTGAGGGAGGCACCGACTATATCGTTGTGCTCGGCACAACCGCCGAGACCCCAACCTTGAGCAAGGAGGAGAAGCAGGAGGTCATCGCCTTTTTCAAGCGCCACATCGCGGGCAGAGTGCCCATCGTGCTTGGTTGCGGCGGCAACAACACCCTCGCCCTCGAGAAGGAACTCAAGGAGCTTGACCCAGAGGGCATCGACGCCATCTTGAGCGTGACACCATATTATAACAAGCCCTCGCAGGAGGGTCTTTACCGCCACTATGAGGTTGTGGCAAAGGCTTCGCCAGTGCCCGTCATCCTCTACAATGTGCCTGGTCGTACGGGTGTGAATATGTCGGCCGACACCACCTGCCGCCTGGCAAAGGATTTCGATAATATCATCGCCGTAAAGGAGGCTTCGGGCAAGATTGACCAGATTGAGCAGATTATCAAGAACTGCCCAAAGGATTTTCTCGTACTCTCGGGTGACGACGGCATGACCGTAGATGTGATGCGTAAGGGCGGCGACGGCGTGATTTCGGTTGCCGTGAACGCCTTTCCAAAGCGCTTCAACCACTGCGTCTATCTCGCCAAGCAGGGTCTGTTCGACCGCGCCGAGGAGGCTTATGCCCCACTCCACGAGGCTGTCTGCGCCCTCTTCGAGCAGGGCAACCCTGTGGGCGTGAAGGCTGCGCTGAACATTCTGGGTCAGATTGACAACAACCTCCGTCTGCCATTGGTGCCAGCCACCGACCTTCTGATGAAGAAGTTGGAAAGATTGATTCGCGAATACGAATTGTGCTAAACGGCTCGTTAGTAAAGAAAAAACGAAACAATGAAACGATTTTTAGGCATACTCGTTGCGGCATTGATAGTGCCCGCCATCTCGTGGGCGAAGGTCCCCGACGAGGAGGATATTTTGCGTAAGATTATCGACCGCTCGTCGCCCTACTTCTACTCGTCGCTGATGATGCGCTACCGCAACCTCGAGCAACTCACCGAGGAGGAGTACCACTATCTCTACTACGGCTACGCCTACCACGAGAACTACAAGCCCCTGAGCGGCTGCAAGGCTATCGACGACCTCTACGCCACTATGGCTAACCTCGACACCGAGCGCCCCGACAAGGAGGATATTCGCTACATCATCACCCTCTGCGAGGAGGCGATGCTCTACGACCCCTTCAGCCCGATGGTGCTCAATATGCTTATCTACGCCTACGGCAACTGCGGCGACACCATAAAGGAGCAGGCTTACTACCGCCACCTGAACGCCATCTTCGAGACCATCAAGACCTCGGGCGACGGCCGTGGCGAGAAGTATCCGTTCCACATCATTATGTTCTCACACGCAACGGAGTTTGTTGCCTCGCTGGGCGTCGAGCACCGCAGCGCGAAGATTATCAGCCGCAATGTGGAGTATATCCCGCTGGTTGAGCCTCGCCGCGTACCCGATGGCAGGATTAAGGGCTTCTACTTCGATTACAGTCGCGTCTATCGCAACAAGCCAGACGATGTGACCATCAAGCGCGACCGCACTTGGCAGTTCAACAACCTCGGCGTGAGGGAGTACAAATAGCCCCACCGAGCGCATACGACAACACGATGAAACGACTACTCAAACATATCACCCTGCTGGCAATAGCCTTTTCGCTGGTTGCCTCGACGGGATGTAAGCCGAAGCCCGAGCCGGAGGATGAGCACACGCAAACCCTCATCTTCTACTTTGCGGGTACGAGCCTCTCGTTCTACTTCTACCGCAACATCTCCGCCATCAAGGAGGCGCTGCGCAGGGACATCAAGGGCAATAGCCGCGTGATGCTCTTCTTCCAGCAGACCGAGAAAGCGAGCGCCGAGATTATCGAACTCACCTGCGAGAATGGTCAGTGCGAGGAGCACAAACTATCGACCTACGCCCTGCCCAACGAGATGGATGCCGATAACTTGAGCAAGATTTTGAAGGAGATTATGCGCCTTGCTCCCGCCGACACATATAGTCTGCTTATCGGTTCGCACGGCACTGGCTGGGTACCGATGTATGCCTCGCCATATACCTCCATCGTGGGCTCTACCGAGCGCCACCACATCGCAAACTACTGGCAGCGCACGGGCGAGGAGATGACCCGCTACATTGGCGAGGATAGCAACCCACAAAACGCATTCGACATCACAACCCTCGCCGAGGCTATTGCACTTTCGGGTACGAAGATGGAGTACATCCTCTTTGACGCCTGCTTTATGGCGAATGTGGAGTCGGCATACGAACTACGCAGCGCAACGCGCTATATCGTTGGTTCGGTGTGCGAGATTATGGGTTCTGGCTTCCCCTACACCAACGCCCTGCCCCACCTGTTGAAGAACAACGGCACGACATACGACCTCGACGGCGCGTGCCGAGCGTTCAATGCTTTCTATGATGATAACTATGGTTATTCGGGCTCTATATCGCTTATCGACTGCTCACAACTCGATGCGCTCGCCCTCAAGATGAAGCAGGTGAACAATGGCGCGCAGCGACCTTTCAACCTCGACGAGTTGCAGTTTTATGAAGGTCAGCAGCGACATATCTTCTTCGACCTGGACGATTATGTTGATGCGATGTGCGATGACGAGGCGCTGAAGGCATCCTTCACCGAGCAACTCGACCGCACGGTGGTTAAGCGCTACACGCTCGACACCTACTACTCCGCCTACGGCATCAGCGGCAGGTATCCCATCACATCCTACTCGGGACTCAACACCTCCGCCCCCTCAACGGTCTATGTTGATGACTACAAGCAGACAGCGTGGTATAAAGCAACACATTAGAAATTCAAAATTGAGAATTCAAAATTCAAAATTAGAAATACCCTTATACAAAAAGGCTCCCGATTGGGAGCCTTTACTGTTTAATCTCTATAATAAATTGAAATCAAGTGGGGAGGCTGTCCACCATCACTCCACGGCATCTTTGTCACCTTAATATCGGTCACCTGCTCAACCATAATATTCTCACAAAATGCTTTCAACGATACAAAAGGAGCGCGTGACTCAAAACCATTAAAGAAGATTTGAATGGCGTTATCATCAATCGTAATCTTATCCGAGATTTTAATCATCGGCGAGTTATGTAGCAAGTACCACAACGACTTACCCTCATAGGCTGGATGTGACGACGCAACCTTCATCGTATAACCCGACTGATTGCTTGTCAAAACATTACCCTTGCCCTTCATCTGCTCTACACCCTCCACATCAGGCTCAAGAACAATATCACACACTGTCACCTTCTGCGCTTCGATTGCAACTCGCTGCACATACTTCTTGTAACCAGGAACACTCACCTCGAGGTCGTATCCCGCCTCAACAGAGCCAATCGTATAAGAGCCATCCTTCTTACTCTTTGTATGGCGACAGGAAAAAGCACTACCTATAAAGATTTGAGCATCCTTAATCACCTCGCCCGATGTGTTTTTCACAACGCCCTTAATCTGTCCCAAATCCTCCGCTCTGAATTGAAATGAAGCATTCGCCAAAGAGCCCTCAATCGGTCTTACCTTAAATCGCTCTCCATTTGGTCCTACCATCTCATATACCTCCTGTGCATTAGTTGTTGCCATTGCACACACTGCAATCAACAACAAAGAAAATCTTTTCATATACTGTCTGTTTTAAGGTTCACAAAACAAATATAGCATAAATATTTCATTCTTATGCAGACAATATGAAAAATCTCACACCGCAACACAAAAAAAGACTCCCTGAAAAAGGGAGTCTAAAATCGTAATCTCCTAAAAAGAATCTTTCGTAAGGGGATTTTTAGGCGCTGTGAAATTTGATGGTGAAGCAATTTTTAGGCATAAGAAAATTGCACAACCACAGCATACTTGGCGTATGTGAGGATTTCACTATCAAGGACAACACCAAAATTACCCACGAAAATTCTTTTTACTCGTAGCGACCGCTCTTCAGGCGCTCAACCTCCTCACGAGTGAGGAAACGCCACTGACCACGCTTGAGGTTCTTCTTGGTGATACCTGCATAATATACGCGGTCGAGTTTCTGAACAGAGTAGCCCAAGTGCTCGAACATACGACGCACGATACGGTTGCGACCCGAGTGAATCTCGATGCCCACATCCTTCTTGCTCTCGCTCACATAAGCTACCTCATCAGCGTAAATCTCGCCATCCTCAAGGGTGATACCCTCGGTGAGCTGCTCCATATCGGCACGAGTGAGCGCCTTATCAAGTGTCACCTGATAGATCTTCTTCTTCTCGAGCGATGGGTGTGTGAGCTGGCGTGTTACATCGCCATCGTTTGTAAAGAGGAGCAAGCCGAGTGAGTTCTTATCCAAGCGACCTACTGGGTAGATGCGCTCCGAGCAAGCACCCTTCACAAGCTCCATTACGGTCTTGTCGGCGTGTGGATCCTCCAACGATGTCACATAGCCCTTTGGCTTGTTGAGCACCAAATATACCTTCTTCTCGCCCTGCACGCGCTCGTCGTTGAACTTCACCTCATCGATTGAGCGCACCTTTGTGCCGAGCTCTGTGACGATCTGACCATTCACTGTCACCAAACCTGCTGTGATGTAGTCATCAGCCTCACGGCGTGAGCAGAGACCCGACTGCGCGAGGAAGCGGTTGAGACGCATCTCACCAATCTGCTTTGGAGCATACTTTGGATATGAGCGTGGTGCGTCGCCATCCTTGCGGAACGAGCGCTTGCCCTTATCGCCGAATGAACGCTCTGAACGCTCGCCACGGTCGGAATTAAACTTCTTGCCAAAACCTGCCTTTGCTGGCTTCTCGAAGCGACCCTCGCCACGATTACCCTCGAAGCGACCCTCGCCACGCATTGGCTTCTCGAAACGACGACCCTCACCGCGCGCTGGTCTCTCGAAGCGGTTGTTCTCGCTACGACCCTCACCGCGCAGACGGTTGTCAGATGAGAAATTAGGATTGTACGATGCACGAGGTGCATCCTCTCGGCGAGAATTTCTCGCTGGGCGTCCCTCGTTGTCGGCGTCACGCTGAGGACGGGGACTACGCTCTACGCGCTCTGACGATGTTGCACGCTGACGCTTGTCACGCGAAAAACGCGAGAGAGCCGAAGTAGAGTCCTGATTAAATTTTTTCATACTGTTTTATTTATCTTCTAATTTGCATTTTGCGGGTGCAAAGGTAATCCAAATTTTTGGAATTAGGCGACAAAAGAGCCGCCACGAAAGTTAAAAAATCGTTATCAATCAACATTATGCCCAAATATTGCCTCGTTTGAGCAGATAGAAAAAGGGTAGCCACAACCCGAAAGTTGCACAACCCCTCATTTATTTATATGTCGGCGCATAATTCCATCGCGCGCTTTCCGCTGGTATTTTTCGCATATTTCGCCCATCGCAGAACGCCTCACGCAAATGTCGCCCTTACAGAACTCGCCCCTCGCAGAACGCCTCACGCAAAATACGCCGCTCGCTGAACTCGCCCCTCGCAAGATGCGCCACCCACTACTCACGCCCGAACTAGACGCCCGCAAAGGGCACAGCCCAGTCGTGATTGCCGCCGCCCGATGGTCGCTCGATGGACTGGGCAAAGCCCGCCTCAACCTCCACCTCGATAATCTCCACTTGGGGCGCTATGTATCTACACTTCATATCTGCCATTTCGCTAGTCATTTTCTACAAGCGTTGCTAAAAAACGAGAGGCGAAGACCTCGCCCGAGATTCTCGCCTCTCAATATTTGGGTTTGAAATCCTACTGCGCTGCGTCCAAAGCAGTGATTGTAGATTTCACCTCGTTGTAACGCTCCTTAACCTGGTTAATAGACATCACCTCGTCGTAAATGCGAGCCACTGCCACCTCTCCTACGAATGGGTGGTAAACGGTCTTGTCGGTGTAAGGCATACCACCCACAGCCAACATTGTACCCACATTTGCCGCCACTGGCGAAGCGCCCGACAATGCGTGCTTACCGTTGATGTAGAGTGTAAATACATTACTCTCGGCATCCCACACCATCACGGCGTGCTCGTAGGTATGAGTAACCTTTGTACCCCAGAGGAAGTTCTTGCGGAAGCTATTCCAGCCGAAACCTTCACCCCAGCTATTAACCTTGTTATTACCATACAAGCCCCAAGTCCAAGCCTCAGCCTCGTTAGAGTATATACCCTGATGCTGGATACCCGCAGTTGTTGTACTCATCACCTTCGACCAGAAGTCACCCTCATAAGTACCAACCTTACAGATTACCTCCATTGAGTAACCATCCTTCAAGTTGTTGAGGAAGTCGGCGTTGTTGGTGTAGTCCACAAGGTAGAAACCAGTTGGGCAAGCGTTGTTGTGCTTCTTGTCACGGAAGAAGTTAGCCACCCACTGACCACCCTTCTGCTTTGTCGAAAGGACATCCGCAGCGGCATAAGTATCGATAGTAAGGTTTGCAGTACCGACATTCTCGGCTGTGCCATCCTCCTTGAACTTTGCATCGAACAAAGGCTCGGTCAACTCCTCGTATACCTGTGAAAGACCAATCTCGTCGTAGCGAGCACGAACCTGCTCTGCCGAGAAAGCATCGTCGTAGATACGCGCCATAGCCACATTACCTGTGAACGAGTGCTCAACGATATTTACCGATGTTGGATAACCACCAATCGCAAGACGATCACCAGCGGCAACCTTTGAGATATCGCCCAACTCCTTGATAAACTCGCCATCGATATACACCGCCACCTTGCTGTTTGCCTTATCGTAGACATACATATAGTGGTAGTAGCGGTTGATATATGGTGCAAAGCATACATTACCACAAGCATTGAATGGGCTGCTGTTTGAATCGTTGTCAGAATAACGCGCTGTCAACCAACCGAAGTTATTGCTGTTGTCAACACCCTTGAGGAAGACACCAGCGGTATTGGTTGTAAATGCGTTCTGCCAAGGATTAGAGTTCTCGCGTGAGATGATGCCGTGCTTAACGACCATCTCCATTGTAAAGCCGTTCTCGTCGGTGAGGCTCTCGCGGAATGCAGGAGCATTGCTGTAATCAACCGAGTAGAAGCTATCGGTAATCTGCGCATTGTTAGCACCGTCGCAGTTTGTGAACTTCACAACATAGCCGTAAGGATAATCCTCGTCCTGAATAGTCTCCATACCAGCACCTGGGTGAGCAATGATATCCATCAAGTACTTACCCTTGTCGGTTGCAGTACCATCGGCGTTGAACTGTGCATCAAAGAGGATGCTCTCATCAACCTCTGGGTAAACAACCTCCAATGGGTTCATTGTCTCCACCTGGTTGCGAGTGATGGTGAACTCCTTATCGAGCGATTTAAGCATCACGCGACCCGACACATCGGTAATTCGCACATTGAAACCCTCCGCAAATGTTGTTGGAGGCACCACAAACCAGAACTCAGTTGCAGTCTCGGCAGTTGTACCCACCTTCACACCATCGCCGCAGTTAAGGATGATAGACTTACCAGTGGTAGATACCCAACTGAACTCTGGCGCTGCGTCAGGTGTCACAATGACATTAGCCTGACCCGAAATCAACTCGTCGTTGTTACCCTTGAGCTGGATGCTCTTCACATTCACATTCTCGCCATAGAGCTTCAAGCGAAGGTAACCCGCCACATTCTTGAATGACAACTCCACTGGCTCTGTCGAAATCTCGGCAGGCTTTGGGCAGATGGCAACCATCGTATTTGCGCCCTTACCAAACGAGTTCTCGGCATATTTCTGTGATGCTGGCATATCCATCGAGAGTTTACCATCGTTTACTGTCGAAGATGCCGCAGTGTAAGGATATGCTGCATAGTAGTAATCCTCGAGTTTCGCTCCCACATTGTTCGAGAGTTTAGTGAAGACCTTTGTCTCGGGGTTGTAGCCATACTTTGTCTTGTTCATACGGGTGTAGATGGCAATCTGGTCATCATCCGACCACGCCAACTCAAATCCGTTGTCGTTCTCCGAGATTGAGACACGCGAACCCGCCGCGCCCTCGAACGACGCTCTGAACATCAAATCATCGGCAAAATCACCTGGGGCAGAGACATCCTCCTTCTTGCTACAAGCAACTATCGCAAGCAGGGCAGCCATTGAGATAAATAATTTTTTCATTTATGGTTGGTTTTAAGTTTATAATTTCCGTAAATGTATATTCACACATTGGCAAATATACAAAAAACATCTCTTATCTCCAACTTTTCCCACATATATTCACCGCCTCCCGCCTAAACTTTTGCATAAATTCCAACCACAGGGCATATATCTTTTTCTCGCCCGCCCAAATATCCCATTTTATTCTTATCTTTGCCTTCGGTTATGAACATCAATCGGGAGATACTACGCATCGCCATCCCCAACATCATCTCCAACATCACCGTGCCGATTATGGGCATCGTGGGAACAATGATTGCGGGTCATCTGGGCGAGGCAGTGAGCAACATCGGCTCGCTGGCAATCGGCGTGACCATCTTCAACTTCATCTACTGGAACTGCTCGTTCATCCGTATGGGCACAAGCGGCATCACCGCCCAGGCCTACGGCGCGGGGGATAGTCGCACCACCACCCTGATGCTTGCCCGTTCGACTATGGTTGCGCTGGCGGTCGGCGTGCTGATGCTCCTGTTGCAACACCCCATCGGCAATGCGGCAATCAAGATTATGAACGGCGGCGAGCAGGTTGCCGAGTACTTCTTCGCCCGCATCTGGGCCGTCCCCGCGGGCGTGCTGCTCTTTGCGCTGAACGGCTGGCTGACGGGTATGCAGAACGCCATTATCCCGATGATTGTTGCCATCGTGGTGAATGTTATCCACATCGCCTGCAGCCTCTGGTTTGCCTTCCCTCTGGGCTGGGGCATTACGGGCATCGCCTACGCCTCGGTGGTGGCGCAATGGACTGGCGTGGCAATCACCGCCCTTATCACCTGGTGGCACTACCGCCACAAGATGGTGCGTATCTCGCTTGCAGAAGTCATCGACCTCAAAGCCCTCAAGGAGTTTTTCTCAATCAACGGCGACATTATCATCCGCACGCTCTGTATCGTGGCGACCTACACCTTCTTCACCGCCGCCTCGGCGCGTATGGATGACGAGGTGATACTCGCCGTGAACACCATTCTACTGGAGTTATTCACCCTGTTCTCATATATGACCGACGGCTTCGCCTACGCCGCCGAGGCACTCACGGGGCGTTTCATCGGCGCAAAGGATGGCGGCGCGCTACGACTCTGCGTGAAGCGTTGCATGCTCTGGAGCATTGTGGTGGGCGTGGCTTATTCGGCGCTCTACACAGGCTTCTGGCAGGAGTTGCTCGGTCTGTTTATCGAGGATGGCGCGGAGAACACCGCACTTATTTTGGACTATGCAAGGCGTTATATTGGCTGGATAATTGCCATTCCGCTGGCGGCATCGTTGCCGTTTATGATGGATGGCGTGATGGTCGGCGCAACCCAGTCGCGCATTATGCGTGACTCAATGCTTATCGCCACAGCGCTCTATTTCGGACTATTTTTCTCGCTCCGCCCCATGATTGGCAACAACGCCCTCTGGCTCGCCTTCACATCGTTTATGGCTCTGCGCGGCATCCTGCAATACTTTATGTCCGCCCGCCTAAAGAGCATCTACCGCCAGGCAGAGTAAAAAAAAGCGAAAACCTCCGCAGAGATTTTCGCCTTGCCTATCTTCAAAATAATTTATTACAACATAAATACAATCGGTACAGTAAATTTTACTCTCACCGCCTTACCATTCTGCATACCTGGCTCCCATTTTGGAGTGAGTTTGAACACGCGCTCAACCTCTGCCGACAGCAATTTATCAGGAGTATTCAACACCTTAAATTCACTAACCGAGCCATCCTTCTCAACTACAAACGAGAAGATTACACGACCCTTTATCCCCTTCTCTTTAGCCTCGGCGGGATACTGCAACTGCGACTGGAACCAATTACGATAGCCATTCAAATCGCCACCCTGGAAAGTTGGCATTGACTCTACCTTGATAAATGCCTCCTCTCCTATTGGCTTTGCTGATGTCGTTTGAGTCTTTACAGCTACTGGCACACTTTCAGCTACTGTTTTATTCTTATCAACAACAATCTCATCAACTGCAACAGCCTGCTCTTCCAACTCAAAATTGACCTCAGCGCTCTTCTTTGACGAAACCTCAAAGTCCTTTTTTACGCTTTTATACCCAACGCAAGAGGCTACAAATGTATATTTACCCTCAGGCAGTTTCTTCAATGAGTAACGACCAGAAGCATCGGAATGTGTGCCTACACCAGCACCATTAATCAACAAGATTACATCAGGAATTGGCTTCTTGGTCTTTGCATCAATCACACGACCAGACACCTCACCAAACTCTACCCAATTCAAAACAGTAATTGCTTCGTCACTCGCCTTAACCGTACTCCAAACGAATTCGCCATTCACTTCTATGTGACCAAAAGAGATTTCAAATCTATACGCCACCTCTTTTGCTGGCTTTCGCTCTGTAATCTTTACATTAGCCAACACGCGTTTAACCTCATTAACCAAAGGTTGCATACCATCTTTTTCTCCTGGTGCAGGGGCTACTTTAACCACTACCACCTTACCATCTGGCAATACCTTTACATCAGTATAAATCAGACCCACAAGATTTTGTTTATTTTGCAAATTCTGCAACAAATACCCGCGCAACTCACTCTTTGTCATAGGATACAGATTGTTCGACTTTGGGTTTTCATCACCATCAGCCGTTGCAATTTGCGTTTCAACAAAATTTTCATTACCTTTGTTCTGTTCCTTTGGAACATAAATGGTTGTGGCAGTCGCAGCAAGCGAGAGCGCCACCAATGGCAGTACGAGCAACAACTTTGCTGCCGACCACCTTGAAGAAGTTTTCTTACACATCATAGTGATTCTGTTTTTAAGGTTACTGTGATTCAAGCAGTTGGCAACGGAGTGGAGTCTTGAGCCAACTGCTCTTTTTATTAATAATATTTGATAGGTCTTTACATCAATGCCCCTACGGAGTACCGCCTCATCAGCCTGATACTCATGCAGACTCTGCAATTCTCGGCGCAAAAGCCACAGCGCAGGGTTAAACCACCACACGCACAGAGCAATATCCACCGCCAGCACATCCCACGAATGGTGCAGGCGAATATGCGCCAACTCGTGCTCAAGCACAAGGTCGAGGTTAGACTGCTCATCATCCCTATCGACCACCACGCACGAAAACCAACTGAACGGCGTCGGCAACTTTTCAACTACCGTGAGCGTCACATCATCCGCCAGAGGTCTTTGCTCGCCGCTACGCACCACGCGCCACACCGAGATTTGGCTCGTCACAAGTCTTGCGACCATCACCGCCGCGCCCAACAGAAAGAGAGCCACAACAACACCCTGAGTCACCGCCACAGCATCCACGCCCCGCTCCGCCACGACCATATCCATCGCAACATCGTCCACCACCGCCATCTGCGGCACAGCCTCAACCTCCTTCTCAATCTTGATATGGCACAACGGCAACACCGCCGCCAGCACGACAGAGCCGAGCAACACCACGCGATTTAGTCGGTGGAGCGTCTCATAACTCATCGTCGCCTTATAGAGCAGATACAACGCAGCAAGGCACGCCGCCGACTGGCCGAGATATAGGATAAATTCCCACATAAACATTCGTTTTACTGATTTTGCACCATACGGATAAGTTCCTCAAGTTCGCTCACCGAGATTTTCTCCTCCTCGATAAGCGCCGACACCGCGCGCTTGTAAGAGTTGTCGAAATAGCGCGTCACAACCGAGCCGAGCACCCCCTTTGAAAACTCCTCCTGCGACACCACTGGGCGGTAACGATAGGTATTGCCGAAAGCCTCATGGTCAAGAAAGCCCTTTGTCTCCAATGTGCGCACCATAGTAGATACGGTGTTAAAGTGTGGCTTTGGGTCATCGTAGAGCATCACAACATCCCTGACGAACATAGCACCATACTGCCAAAAATAGTTCATCAACTCCTCCTCTTTGTTGGTAAGTTTCTGCATAGCGAATCTGTTTTTAGGTTTCACAATGCAAATATAACTAAAAAATTTTCACATACAACTAATTTTTATAGTTTTCTAACTAAAATATTTAGTTACTCACAATTATCGATAAAGAAAGGACTTATAAATAAGTCCTTTAACAAAACACCCGCAGGGTGTATCTTCGGGAGCATAGCGCGTTTCACGCGTCACCCGCCCCGCCCCCGAAGATAAAAACAAAAAAAAGACGAAAACCCCGCTATGGGATTTTCGCCTTTTCATATCCAAAGCAGCCTAACTACTCTGTTCTACCAGTATAAGCCTTCACGCCCGCATTGTCGAATGGCTGTGAGAAGAACTTCTCTGCCGCCTTATCCACCGCTGGCATCCAAGGCTGACCGCCACCAGCATTCTGGATAACCCACAAGCGCAACTGCTTTGTATGCCAGTTCACCGAGCAGTTTGTACCCCACGCACCGCCATGACCAAACCAAGAGTGCTCATTATCCTCCACTGGAGCTGCCAAACCGAGCGAGTAACCTGACATATTAGATGGACGAGTCGAGCGAGCCAACATATTCTTTACAGTCTCCTCCTTCAGGATACGCACGCCGTTGTCACCCACGCCGAGGTTCATCAACATCTTGTAGAACTTCAACTGGTCGTTAGCCGTTGTCCACAGACCCGCACCAGCCGATGTAAAGACATGCTCATCGTTGTATGGGCGCTGCTGCATATCCATCTCCTCAACCCACTTGGCAGGAGCGTTATTCTGCGTTGCATACAACTCAATCTTATTCTTGAGTTGCTTATCGGTAGGCCAGAACCAAGTAGAGGTCATACCCAGAGGGTCAAGCACCTCCTGCTTCAGGTAATCCTCCCACTTCATACCAGTCACAATCTCAACAATCGCCGCACCGATGTCGATACCCGTATTAGAGTACATCTCGGCTGTACCTGGCTCAAACATAATTGGAGATGCCGCCGCAATAGCCGCCACCTGACGCAGAGGAGCGCCACCAGTCCAGCCACCGCCACGGATGTTACCCTGCTTTGCGCTAATCTCAAATGGGAAGCCACCAGTGTGGTTGAGCACCATACGCACTGTGAGCACATTCTTCGCGCGGCGCAACATACGCACGCCATCCTTGTTATACTCCTGCACCCACAACTCGCGGAACTCTGGGAGATACTTCGACACTGGGTCATCGAGCGAGATTTTACCCTTCTCAACGAGTTTTGCGATGGTCACACCACAGAAGCCCTTGGTCTGCGAGCACTGCATAAATACATTATCCATATCAATGGCGCGCTTCGCATCAACATCTGCATAACCGATGCAGCAAGTCTCCTGCACACCGTCCTTGTAGAATACGCTGATAGCACCCGCCAACTGACCGCTCTCGACATAGGGTTGCAACGCCTCCTGGGCGAAAGTAGTCTTCGACTCCTTAACCTTTTGAGCCTGCACTGAAAGCACCATACTCAACGATGCCAACAGCAAAATGAAAGTTTTTTTCATAGTTGTAGTTTATTTTTGGTTATTAGTTTTCGCTTTCCAAGCAAAGATAATAAATTTCTTGAAATGTTAGGTGCGGCGAGGGGTGATATTTCGCCCACAGTCACAAAAAAAAAGACACCCCGAAAGGTGTCTTAAACTTTGGAATGCAATTCCCGAATTAGTTTGCTGGAGTCTCCTCTGCTGGAATCTCTGTCTGTGGCATAGCGTCAGCCGCAGTGTTAGCGCCTGCCTTCTCCATCAAAGCGGCAGCGTCCTTCTGCAATGAGCTCTCAACAGTCACACCATCCTTCATTGAGATAGTTGCGATGAGGCTCAACACTACTACCAAAGTAGCCAAAGTCCAAGTAGTCTTCTCCAAGATATTTGCTGACTCACGAACACCCATTACAGAGTTTGCAGCGCCGAAGTTAGCAGCCATACCGCTCTTTGGGTTCTGAACCAAGATTGCGAGGATGAGAATTACACTCGCTACGAGAATCAATCCGATACAAATTGAATACAACATAATTTCTATACTTTTTTAATATTAATTTTCAATTTTTGAAATAAGTTCCGCAAAGTAAATACTTTTTTCGGGATTTAGCAAACTTAATTTGCGATAAGTTTCTATTGCCATATCCTTCAGACCCTGTGCAAGGTAAACCTCCGCGAGCTCTTCGCTCACCATATCGTCCTCGTCCGATATGTCCGCCTCGATGATAATCTCACGCTCAACCTCACCCTCCTCGGCTACGATTCTGTGGGTCTCGGCACGCAGAAATCTATCTATAATATCACTTGAGGTAATACGGGTAAGTTGCTCGATGTCAATCGACTGCAATTCTATCGCAGGCATCTTCACCAACTCCTCAACTGCATTCACCACAGCGTCTTCCGTCGCACCCTCACCCACCGACTTTGGCTGCCAGCGAGCATCCTGCAAGAGCGTCGCCAACTCGTTCTCATCGACGAAGATACGCCCCTCATCGGGCAAAATATTTTTTTTATTTTTTTTCATTTTTCTACCAATTTGAGGCCGCCGCCTGGAAAATATCGGTCACCAACTGCTTGATAATCTCCTCATCGAGCGATGACTGGATGTCGGTCAGCAACTGCGATGAGTCGTACTCGGTAAAGGCCGAGAAGTTCTGATTGAACGACTGTTTAGGCTCAATCTTATTTGTGAAGCGCACCTTCACGGTGATGGTCAGTCGGTTCAGCAACGCATAGTTGTCGCTCGACACCGAAGCGGTCGTTGAACTATAACCGATAATCTCACCCTCGAAGGCAAAATCGCCATCCGACTCCACCAACTGCAACTTTGTCTGGCGCGAGAACTTATCCTTCAACGCCTCAACAAAAGCGGTACTCAATGTGGGCGACACCATAGGCGCGTTGTTGGGGAAGTATGCCACGCTGAAGGTCTTTGCCGCATCGGGGATACTTGCACCCGTAAACGAGTAGCCGCCCTTCATAAAGATGCAACCCGACAACAGCGTCGAACACAAAATCAACGCCAACGCACACAACAGCTTTACTATTTTTACTCTTTTCACTCCTCTAAATTTGTTGGTTATAACCCCTTCTAGGCTAAATATCCTTCTCGTTGATGCCCAAATCCTTAATGCGGCGATAGAGCGTACGCTCCGACATAAACAACTCTCTGGCGGCATCTCTGCGGCGTCCGTTGTGGTTACGCAGTGCACGAATAATCTGCTCGCGCTGAACATCAGCCTTGGTGAGTTCCCTGTGTGGTACATCCTCCACCACCTCACTCTCGGTGTAGTCAGCCACCTCGCTCACAGATGATGACGGCAGCAGGCCATACACCTCGCGTGGTGCGGGCTGTGGCTGTGGTGCGTGACCACGCATCAGGTCCGAGAGCATACGCTTCAGGTCGTTGATGTCGCTACGCATATCGAAAAGTATCTTGTAGAGCAACTCGCGCTCCGAGTAGTCCTCGCCACCCATATGGCTCTGCTGATGCATTGCTGGGGCTGATGTAGGCACTGGCGTGAGGTAACACGACAGAGTCTCTGCCGTAATCTCTCGCACCTGCTCAAGCGCCGAGATACGCTCCGTAATGTTCTTCAACTGACGGATATTGCCTCTCCAGTAGTAGTTCATCAGCATCTCACGCGCATCGGGCATCAGGCGTACTGCGGGCATACCATACTGAACTGATACATCGGCAGCGAACTTTCTAAAGAGCAGAGGAATATCCTCCTTTCTCTCGCGCAACGCGGGCACAGAGATAGGCACCGTGTTCAAGCGGTAGTACAAATCCTCGCGGAAGCGACCATCCTCGATTGACTTCAGCAAATCGTTGTTCGTAGCCGCCACCACGCGCACATCGACCTTACGCACCTGTGCAGAGCCAACACGCATATACTCGCCCGTCTGCAACACACGCAACAGACGCACCTGCGTAGCCAATGGCAACTCACCCACCTCGTCGAGGAAGATTGTTCCGCCGTCAGCCTCCTCAAAGAAGCCCTTGCGCGACTCCAGAGCACCCGTAAACGAACCCTTCTCGTGACCGAAAAGTTCCGAGTCAATCGTACCCTCGGGGATAGCACCGCAGTTCACGGCGATATACTTCTTGTGCTTGCGCGGAGAGTAGGCGTGGATAATCTGCGGAAAGAACTCCTTGCCGACACCACTCTCGCCCGTAACGAGCACCGACAGATTGGTTGGCGCAACGCGCAACGCAACCGACAGGGCGTGGTCTATCGCATCGGAGTTACCGATGATACCAAATCGCTGTTTAACACTCTGCAAATCGACTTCCGACATCTCGCTTACTTTTGAATATACTGCAAATCTGGGTTCTCAATTCCCTTCTCGGCTGTTGTCTGTGGCTCCTCGTACTCAATCTGGCTCTCCTCGCGCTCGTACTTCGCCGCACGCATATCGTTCCAGAAACCATACGCCAAAGCGAGCATTGCGATAACCGCAGCGCCGATTGCTATCTTCATAATGAGGTCGCTCTTTGTGCTCTTGCGCGATGTGGCGTACTCTCGGCCAGTGATAATCTTACCACCCTTGCCATACTGCAAGCCCTTCACATAGGATGCTGGTCGCTTCTGCGCCGAAGCGGTCAAAGGCTCCTCGCGATAGCGCTCCTCCTGCATTGGTCGGCGTGCTGGACGCGCTGGTGCAGGTGCTGGCTCTGGCTCGGCGGCCTGTGGCACAACCTCGATGGTCAATTCCTCATCGTTATCCTCCGCTGGCTCTGGTGCTGGCTCTGGCTTCGCTGCCGCCTGCTTTGCATTACGCTCCGCCAGACGCTCGGCGAAATTACCATCCAACACATCGCCCTTTGCGCCGTCATTCTCCACGAACGACATCGCACCATTGGCACTGCGCTTCAATGCTCCGAAACCCTCCAGAGCACACACGCCACCATTATCCAAACGGAAGTTCACCTCAAAGACGAAACGGTCAATCACGCCCTGCGCCTCCAACTCCGACACACCCTTCTCGATGAGCAACGCGCGCAACACGCCATCGTCACTCTTAATCAGGTTAGAGAACAACACCTTGCGCTCGCCCGCCTGACCCTGCTTCACGATAAAGGCGCCCAGATTGGGCACTACCAGACGCTTATTCGCCTGAAGATAATTATATATAATCTCAACTATCATATCTTATGGTATAAATATCGTGTAAAGATACTAACTTTTTTCTAAAGAAAAAAATTAGCACCCCACTCTTGAGAAAAAACTATCGTTTTAGGTCTTGAATTATCCCTTTTGACTAATATTTGCGACAAATGCCACGCGACTGCTGGTTCATTCTCGAAGCCTCGCCTACTGTCGCGCCCTCTGCAAATGCCACATACGATGCCCGAAGAAGAGGCGCTCGCCCACACGCTGAAAGCCCACCGAAGAGTAGAGTCTCTCCGCCCGCGGATTATCATAATCGACTATCAGACCCACGCGCTCGTGACCCGCGCCGAAAACCCTCTCGCAGAACGCCTCCACCAGCAGCCTTCCAATACCCATTCCACGAAACTCTGACACAACGCCGACCGAGTCAAGATAGTACTCGCCCGCCTCGGTTTCGTTGCCGATATTTGGCACGCGACCAATACGCTCACGCAGTACGGCAAAAGTACCCTCACGCAGGCTCTCTAACTCCGCTCCATCATAGCCAACAATAGCGCCCGCCGCCACGCCATCGACCTCTGCCACAAGGGCATAGCGCCAGCAATACTGCGTAGTCTCGCAACGAGCAACCTCCTCAAGCACAGCGCGATAATCTTCACCACAATACTCCCTCAAAGCCACCTCGTCGCCAATCGCCATCGCCACCGCGCGGGCAATCACCGCCGCATCCTCGCGCCTTGCCGCACGCACTATGATATTCGCATTTTTCATACTGCAAAGTTAGGGAAATATCACATATATTACAAAGAAAATATATCTTCGGGGCGGGTGGGGTTCAAAGTGCGTTACACCCTGAAGATATGCCCTGAAGATATGCCCTGCGGGCAAACCCTCGCCCCACCCCACAAACAAAAAAAAGAGCCTCGCTTATGCAAGACTCTTCGTATGCTTATCCAGCGGGAGATTACTCCTCCTGACGGTAAGTGTGCTCTACATAGATAGCGTGCTGCATAGCCTCACGCTTTGCGATTGATGGCTTTGTGAAGTACTGACGACGACGCAACTCCTTCAAAACACCTGTACGCTCATACTTACGCTTAAACTTCTTAAGGGCCTTCTCGATGTTCTCGCCCTCCTTAACTGGCATAATAATCATAACTGTAAATCTTTTTTATTTTTTGTTTTTAATAATCTTGTTTGTTTTGTTTTGCTGTGGCTGTCAAGTTCCTTGAACCGACCCTGCCTAAAATTTTTCGACCTTTTACTCGGTGGCATCAAGCCTGAACCAAAGATATGGGGCTAACCGTTTAGCCTCATCCTCGGATAATATTTCATCTTCGACCATCTCTTCGATTCTACTCCAACCTCCTTTCAATTGTCTTTGCTTAAAAATCTTTCTTAAAGCGGCACTCGACACATAAGGATGCCTGCCAACCGCTTTAGCGGTCGCAAAGTTAATATCAATTTTTGATATTTTGCAACTATCACAACAAATTTGTTGCAAAATTTTCTCATAATTTTGCTCTGTGATGCATTTTAACTCCGAAATTTGCTCTACGGAGTGGTATCCGCCCAGCAAATCACGGTATTTCACTATCTCGGCGGCGCTCTTGCTACCGATGCCGTTGATGGCTATCAGCGCGGTCGTATCTGCTGAATTTATCTCCAGAAGTGCTGGTTTTGCGTTCTTTTCCACCGTCTGCGTGACACTCTTTTCCACCTCCTGAACGGCACTCTTCTCCTCTCGTTTTGCCACCTCACGCTTGGGCCTTGGTGCATCATATTTGCGGGGTTTTGGCGCAAGAGAATCGGCAATAATGATGTAGGGTTTCAGCGCGGAATAGATGCTATCTGTAACGCCCGACACCAGCGCAATATCCTCCTTCAGGCGAAAGACCTTGCCATAACCACGCCACCTAACAATACCCACCGCAACCTCTTTGGGCACACCCGCCGAGCGCAGTTCTTCATAGGTATATGTATTGGGGTTGAAATCGCACAACGGAGCCTCCTTTTCGCCATTTTCTACGCGCGAATAGGGCTTTGCACCTGCCTGCTCCAAACGCTGCTCCACACCCTTGTCGGGCGCATCCACCGACGGCAACAACTCAATCGCTACGGCGATGGCAACAATCACCAAGGCGATGGGCAGGAGTATCAAAAGACCCCTATATTGCTGTTCGGTAAATATCTTCATTGCTCAAGTTTTCTACCACTCGGCACGCGGCGAGAGCCACAATTTTCTATATCGGCGCGATGGCGACGGAATGAACTCCCCGATGCCGTACTCCTTCCAGCGGGCATCCACCTTTTCGATGGTCTCCACCGACGACATCACCACATTTGGGAAACGCTTTGGGTTGTCCCCTACCCCTGGGTGCTTGCTTCGTGCATCCAAAAACAGGGCGCCTCCCGACAATATTTTCACATCGCGGCGAGGGTCGCTATTTGCCATCGCAAGCCACAGCAGATCACTCGGTGTCATTGAGCCATTTGCCTGATAATCAAACAGTGCGATATATTTCACGCCCTCGATATTGTTATGCTTCAGGTACGCCTCCACATCCACCTTCTCGGGTCTATCCGCCTCGGCAAAGAGCAGCAGCAGACCGCACTCCTCAACAAATCGTGTATCGAACAAACGCACACCACCCGCAGGCTCTGCCGTACGAGGCTCGGCTATTGGAGCAACCTCCGCATTAGGATCTACATCGGTCAAATCAAGCGCCAACTTACCGCCAAAACCGCAGGTTGCTGTTGCGTGGTCGAGCACATCCAAAACGCCCTCCGAGCGGATGACGCACCTACTCAAGTCGGCACGGCGCAGCAGTTTTGCCAACTCCCCAAACGAGCGGATATTTACATCAGCCGACGCCACTACCATATATTTATTAAACATCATCTGTCCTGCGCCCCACAGCGACTGCGCCACCTTGTTCGACTGACCGCCGTAGCGCTTGTCAATTGACACAATGGCAAGGTTGTGCGCCGTACCCTCAACGGGCATCCATAAGTCGCGCACCTCGGGCTGCACAGCCAGACGAATAGGCGCAAGAAATATGCGCTCGGTAGCCTCGGCTATGTAGGCATCCTCCTGCGGAGGCACACCCACCACCGTAGCGGGATAAATCGCATCCTTGCGATGCGTGATGCAGGTTATATGAAATTTTGGATAATAATCTTTCAACGAGTAGAAGCCTGTATGGTCGCCGAAATCACCCTCCACAACCTTCTCCTCCATAGGATCAACATAGCCCTCAATCACGAAATCGCAATCTGCTGGGATATGTATGTCGCAGGTCAACGCCTTCACAAGTCGCACTGGTTTCTGGCGCAGAAAACCCGCCAAAAGGTACTCATCCATATTGTCGGGCATCGGTGCAGTCGCCGAATAGGTGTAGGCTGGGTCACCACCCAGAGTCACCACTACGGGCATCTTCTGCCCCAGACGCTTGTAGCCGTCATAGTGACGCGCACCCGTCTTATGAATATGCCAATGCATACCCGTAGTGCGCTTGTCGAAGCGCTGCATACGATACATTCCCATATTCGGAACGCCCGTCTCGGAGTCGAGCGTATGGACCATCGGCAGCGTCACAAATGCGCCACCGTCTGACTCCCACGAATGCAACAACGGCAGACGCTCCAAATCGACATCGTCGCCCTGCCACACCACCTGCTGACACTCTCCGCGACCCGACACACGCTTGGGAAACCACTTCGCCACATCGGCAAGCAGTGGCAGCATCTTCATCTTCTCCCACATCGTAGCCTTGGGGCTCAACGCCGAGCCCAGCAGTGCCTCTATGCGAGAGCCTATATCCTCCAACTGCTCCACGCCAAGAGCCATAGCCATACGGCGCTTCGAGCCCATCATATTGGTGATGACGGGGAACTCCGTATCAGTATTCTCAAAGAGCAAAGCCTTACCTCCGCCCTCGCTCTTTGCCTGACGGTCGGTCAGTTCGGCAATCTCAAAACGAGATGATACAGACGCTTTAACCCTTATCAACTCACCCTCTTGTTCCAAACGAGCTATGTATTCTCGCAGGTTTTTATACATAACTATTTTACTACTCCTTTCTTAAAAACTTTCCAACGCTTTGCCAAATGTCCCATACCTAACGCCGAGAAAACTATACCCATAATATAATGGGCAAGTCCTGCCGAAGAACCCGGCCCCTTGACAAAGGCGAGCAGACAAATTCCCAACAAAGCGACAACAACAAAACTTGTAGTCACCAACATTGTTATTTTTACTCGTCTGCTAATATTTTTACCATTGCACAACGACTTATAAAAACCACGATGTTGTTTAATGTGTATAGTTGCAATTACCAGCAGAGCAATATTAGCAATGGTATGCACCACAGACCAATTATGCCAAACTTCGTGCGACTGAAAGTGACCAGCGTAATGAATCTGAATACCCGTAAACAACGACACAAGTGTCAATATAGCCATTGACAAGTCGGTACGAAAAATTGGTTTCATATTCTACTATTTCATTTTCATAGGTACATAGGGTACCTTATATTTATCATCAAGATACAAAATCTGATTCTCGTGCATCGCCTTGTCTGCCAGCAGAGCGAACTGCGTAGCATAGTATGACTCCTCCAGCACCTTCTCGGGTTGCTTGCCCGTAACCACCGAGTGCAGGAATGCCTCCAGCAACTCCTTCGAGCCGTCAGCCTCCGCGCCCACCGAACTCTCGCCCGACACGACCTTCACATTCTGCATAATAGGCTTGCCTGGTGCCAACGATGATGACTCCGCCGCCCACGATGTACCAGCAAAGACCGAATTAGACATCACGCCGCGCTCAATCTGCTCGATGAGTTGGTGCATACCGCTACCCTTTGGCGCAGGCTCGTCGGTGTAGTGCATCGCCGTAACGAGGTCAATCGTACCCTTCGTGCCGAGAATCTGCTCACCCATACCGAAGTGCTTGTTCGAGATGATTGACTCAAAGGTCATATTTACGCCGTTAGGATATGTAAAAATAGCGCTCACCGTATCATAGACATCACGACCATCCGCCTTCCAGTGCACAAGGCTACCAGCACCCATCACACGCTCGGGCAACTGACCCATCGCCCACGAGCCATTCTGCAACTGATGACACGCCAACTCGGTCATCAAGCCACGCGAATAGTCGCTATAAAGTCGCCAGTTGATATGGCGTTCCAACTCGGGCGAAGGCACCTCACGACGCCAGTCGTTGTTTCTATACCAATAGTTTCTCACGCCCACAACCTCGCCGATTGCGCCCTCGTGAATCATCTGCATCGCCTTGATATACTTGGGGTCGAACAAGCGCTGCTGACCAATGAAGAGCACGCCGTTCAACTCCTTGCGGCGGTTATATACCTCCAGAGCCTCATCCATCGTGAACGCCATCGACTTCTCGCAGAATACGCGCTTACCCGCCTCCATAGCGGCAATGGTCATCGGAGCGTGAAGATACAAAGGAGTAGCAATAATCACGCCCTTCACATCCTTATTCTCCAGCAGACGACGATAGTCATCATACTGCTTCGCCTTGGGGTAATACTGCGCCGCATCCTCCAGGTGAGGACGATAGTTATCGCACAAGGCAACAACCTCGACATTAGGCATCTGCACAAGGTGCTTTATATGAAACAGACCGCGCGAGCCCGTACCGATAATACCGATACGCACCTTCTCGCCCTGCACCTCCTGCTTCGCCTTCTCGCTACACGACTCCAACCACGGAAAGAGCGACAGCGCAACGCCTGCCACACCCATCTTACCGCAATCGGACAAAAACTCTTTTCTATTCATTATCAACTTCTAATTTATAGAACCCGACTATTTTATTCTATTCTTTTTCTTTCCACACTGCCCGACCTTGAACATACAATCTCCCACGCTGCATACCCATCGAACTGCTTTACAATCTCCACGCGCTCGCTCCGTGGCGCGGCATACAGAGCCGTCGATAACACCTCCACCACCAGCGGCGAACGACCCTCAACGAGTATCATCTCATCCTGCGCCACCTTTGCGCCAGTGTGAGGGTTTACGATATGGTACTCACCCGACGGCGCACGCCCCGACACCGACATCGCCGAGTCGCACAGATGCACCTCGCAAGCCATCTCGCCACGACGCACCTGATTCTCAACGCCCACCGACCACCACTCACCATAGGGATGATGACCGATTGCCGCCACCGAACTATTACCAAAATTCAGCAGTGCCGACTCCGCCCCACTATCACGCAGAAGCGTAAGCACCTGCTCCAGCGCAAAGCCCTTGGCAAAGCCTCCCATATCGAGTTGTACACCCTCGTCGGCATACTTCACACTATGGGTCGCACCATCCAGCACATAAGGCGCACCCTGCGCCCAAGCCGCCGAAGCCGCACCCGACAAAGCCGCCACCGAGAAATATCCTCGTGTAGCCACGCGGAACACCTCGCACAACTCCAGCGCCATAAAGAGTTCATCATCCACCTCAACGCTATCCGCCACTGCTCTTGTGTTGAGCACGCTCAAAGGGCTCTTCATATCGAAGCGGTTGAAGCGGCGCTCCATATCACGCACACGACGCTCTACCTCCTGCGCCAGCGACTCGCCCCGCTCCTGCATAAGTCCCGTAAGGAGCACCTCAATGCGAGTGTGCATCGCATCGAACTCAAAGAATGAGATTGGATGCGACGGATTCTTATCGCTATAACGGAAGGCAGCCACCGATTACTTGCTGAAAAGGTGTTTCAGCACCATCCACGCCACGCGCACCAGCGCGACAAGGGCGTAGATTACCACCGAGGTAATAAGCACATAACCCACCTGCGTGAATACCTCATACCACGGCGCCGAGAAACGGATGATAGCCACCCAATTTGTGATGTTAGCCACCACAAAGCAGCCAAGAAAAATCAGCAACTCGCGGCGCTTGCATTGCGCTGTAATGATTGTATCTTTCATAATCGAGCGATTATAACTCTCTGATCTTCAAATTGCGGAAGTGTACCTCGTCGTTGTGATCCTGCAACAGAATATGACCACCGTCACCACCTGCAAAGTTCTTCACCTGAGCAAACTTACTGTGCGAAATCAACGCATCCCACATCTGATTACCCTTCTCATAAGAGAGGATCTTCTTGCCATTTACCCAGTGCTCAACCTTATTACCCTTCACCACTATGCGGGCTGTATTCCAGCCATAGTGATCAACATTTGCCCAGCCCTTAGCAGGGATAATGTCATACAATGAGCCAAGACGACGATTGTTGTTAAAGCCCATCTTTGCATCAGGGTGGTTGTCGTCATCCAGCAACTGGAACTCGCAACCGATGCTGCCGTTCTCCGAGATGAAATATTTAATTCCGCTGTTTGCGCCCTTTGTAATCTGGAAGTCGATAGAGAGCTCGAAGTTGCGATACTTCTGTTCGGTGATGATGTCGCCTGCGCCAGAGCCTGGCTTGATAACAAGCACACCGTCTGTTGGAACCCAGCCCCTCTTCATATCCTTGTTTGGATCAAGGCTCTTCCAGCCCTTCATATCCTCACCGTTCCACAAGAGCTTCCAGCCAGCCTCCGCCTCACGCTTTGAGAGGTAGTTAGCGATGTGATTCGCCTGAGGAATTGTAGAAATCTCTGGCGACAACTCCTTCTCCAAGTCGGTTGTCTTAATGAAGATATTGCGCCAGCGAATTGTGCGACCCATCATCTCCTTATTGTCGCCAATCTCGTGCACCTGCAAAGCGATAAAGCCCTTCAAGTCGGCATCGTCAATCAAATCAACCGTTGGCTTGCCATTGAGCCACACGCGGATGTGGTTGCCCACAGCCTCCACGCGCACCTTGTTCCACTCTCCACGGCGGAAGTCGCGCTCAATCTTTGGCTCGTTGTAGAGCCAGCCACGGCGCTGCTCGTCGTAGATTGAGGCGGTGGTTGTTGGCGAGTCAATCTCGCACTGATAGCCATAAACCACGCCATTGCGGTATGCCTTGTCGGAGTGGCTACGCAACTGCACACCCGAGTTCACACCCTCGTCGGCCTTGAACTCATACTCCAGAATAAAGTCGCCATACTCGGCCTTTGTCGCCAGGAAGGTGTTTGGCTGACCAAAGGTGCATACTCCCACCAACTCGCCCTTCTCGACCTTGTATTGAGCCTTACCGCCCAGCTTTGTCCAACCATTGAGGCTACGACCATTGAATAACGCTGTCCAGCCCTCTCTCTCCTGCGCTCTTGGCGCACACATTACACACACAGCAAACGCTGCCAACAAGATTAGTTTCTTCATATCAAGGTTTTTATTTAAAGTTTCGTTTTAGTGTTTTTTTTGACGCCTATCTCGTGAGCAATCAGACGCCTAAAGGGTATCTCCTTCTGGTTTTGTCAGGCAATTACAACTTGATGTCGTAAATCTGGATAACACCGACCAAACCGCCGTTATCATCAGTCACGAGCAGCGAATTAACCTTATAGGAGGTCATCAACTTCTCTGCCTCAACAAGTTTGGCACTCTGGTTGATAGACTTTGGTGAACGGGTAGCAATATCAATCGCACGAATGTTGAAAAACTCTGCCTGACGGCTCTCCATCGCGCGGCGCACATCGCCATCAGTCACGATACCCGCAATCTTCTCGCCCTCCATAATGATGATAAGACCCAAGCCGCCACGACTCATCTTGTGAATCATCTCGGTTGCCGAGCAGTCAGCCGACACCACTGGCAACTCGCTCTTACGCATCACATTGCCTACTCTCATCAGCAATCTGCGACCGAGGCTGCCACCTGGGTGGAAGCGGGCAAAGTCCATCGCCGTAAACTCACGCGCCTTCATCAGCGCCACCGCCAACGCATCGCCCATAGCAATCTGCGCCGTTGTGGATGTCGTAGGGGCGAGGTGCAGGATGCAAGCCTCCTCCTTAACGCACACATCGAGGTGGATGTTTGAGTTCTTGGCAAGGGTCGATTCGCGGTTGCCCGTCATCGAAATCAGCACATTGCCGTTTGACTGAATGAATGGCACAATCTTAAGCACCTCATCGGTCTCGCCCGAGTATGAGAGCGCGAGGATGACATCCTCCTTTGAAATCATACCCAAGTCGCCGTGGAACGCCTCGCCCGGATGGAGGTAGAAACTTGGCGTACCAGTGCTTGCCAGCGTCGCCGCAATCTTGCGACCCACCAGACCCGACTTACCCATTCCCGTAACGATGAGTTTGCCGTTGCAAGCCAGAACGCTCTTCACAGCCTCAACAAACTCCTCGCCGAGACCTGCCGCCATCGTGTTCAACGCCTCCGCCTCAACCTGAAGCGTGCGCTGTGCCAACTCTACTATCTGCTCTGAAGTAAAATTCATTTTCTTTCGTTTTAAGTCTAAATCAAACTCTTCACCACCGCCTCGAACTTATCGAGTTCAAGCATATTTGCCGCGTCGCTCATACCGTGGTCGGGGTCGGGGTGAATCTCAAAGAAGAAGCCATTTGCACCGAACGCCTTTGCCGCCTGCGCCATCGCTGGCACGAACTCGCGGTTGCCGCCCGTCTTGCCACCCGCAGCACCTGGGCGCTGAACGCTGTGCGTGCAGTCCATCACTACGGTTTGTGCTATCTTCTTCATATCTGGAATATTACGGAAATCAACCACAAGGTTGTTGTAGCCATACATATTTCCGCGCTCGGTGAGCCATACCTCCTTCGCACCCGACTTCACAGCCTTCTCGTAAGGGTAAATCATATCCTCGCCCGAGAGGAACTGCGCCTTCTTGATGTTCACAATCTTGCCAGTCTGCGCTGCTGCAACGAGCAAATCGGTCTGACGGCACAGGAATGCAGGAATCTGCACCACATCGACAACCTCACCAGCAGGTGCTGCCTGCCACGCCTCGTGAATGTCGGTGCAGAGTTTCAAGCCCCACTTCGACTTCACATCTGCGAGCATCTGCAAACCCTTCTCCAAGCCCACGCCACGATAGGATGTAAGCGAGGTGCGGTTCGCCTTGTCGAACGATGCCTTGAAGATAATATCCACACCCAGACGAGCGTTTATCTCCACCAATTTTGCCGCTACGCAGTCGAGCAACTCTGCCGACTCAATCACGCAAGGGCCTGCAACAAATTTATTCATAGTATTTTAGGTTTTTATTTCTTTATTCTTCTGATTGCAGTTTCAAAATTTTTCCCAAAAGCAAAACCTCGATTTTGAATTTTGAATTATGAATTTTGAATTAAAAACTCCTCGGCACGCTCCAAATCCTCGGGCGTATCGATGCCCACGGTCTCCACATTGGTTATACCCACGCCAATCTTGTAGCCGTTCTCAAGCCAGCGCAACTGCTCCAGCGACTCGGCCAATTCGAGCGTAGATTGAGGCAACGCCGTCACCTCGCTCAACGCCTTTGAACGGAAGGCATACATACCGATGTGCTTGTAGAAGGTCTGCTTTGCGAGCCACTCCTCCTCCGCCACACCGCGCAGATATGGGATGACCGAACGCGAGAAGTAGATTGCTCGCGACTCGCTATCCAGCACCACCTTTGGCGAGTTGGGGTTCTTGAGTGCCGCGAGGCCATCCTTCTCCTCGAAAGGCTTTACAAGAGTTGCAATGTCGGTCGCCTCATCCTCGAAGCACGCCATAATCGCGCGCAACTGGCTCTCGGCGATGAAGGGCTCGTCGCCCTGCACATTAATCACAACATCATACTCCTCGCCCTGCTTCTGATAAGCCTCCCAGCAGCGGTCTGTGCCGCTCTTGTGATTTTCGGAAGTCATCACGACCTTGCCGCCGAAGGACTCCACAGCCGAGAAGATGCGCTCGTCGTCGGTTGCTACTACGGCATTTGAGATAACCGATGTAACTCGCTCATAGACACGCTGGATAACGGGCTTGCCACCCAACTGCGCCAGGGGCTTGCCCGGGAAGCGCGTCGATGCATAACGAGCGGGGATGATAGCAATGAATTTCAACTCTTTAGCCATTGTCATATAATCTTTTACTTTAACGCCAACTTCAAAACTTCGTCAATCTGCTTCACATAGTGGAACGAAAGACCCGCAACATACTCTGCCTTAACCTCTTCCACATCCTTGCGGTTGTCCTCACAGAGGATAAGGTCGGTGATACCTGCACGCTTTGCTGCCAAAATCTTCTCCTTGATTCCACCCACCGGCATCACTCTGCCACGCAGGGTCATCTCGCCAGTCATTGCGATGCGCTCCTTCACCTCGCGCTGCGTGAGGGTCGAAACGATGGATGTCACCATAGTGATACCAGCCGAAGGACCATCCTTTGGAATAGCGCCCTCGGGGATATGGATATTGAGGTTCTTCTTCTCAAAGGTCTCCGCTGCGATGCCCAACTCCTCGTGGTGAGCCTGCACCCACTCATAGGCAATCGTTGCCGACTCCTTCATCACATCGCCAAGATTACCCGTAAGGTTCAATGCGCCCTTGCCTGGGGTGAGAACTGACTCGATGTAGAGGATGTCGCCACCAACGGCAGTCCACGCAAGACCTGTCACAACACCAATCATACCAGCAATCTCATACTCATCGTTGCGGAACTTTGGCTTGCCGAGAATCTTCTCGACATCCTGCTTCGTAAGCGATGCGTTGTACTCCTCCTCGAAGGCGATATTCTTGGCTCTTGTGCGGGCGAGTTTTGCAATCTGCTTGTCGAGTGAACGAACGCCCGACTCGCGTGTATAGTCTGCGATAATCTGCTCGATAATCTCGCGAGGGAGTTGCAACTGCTCCTGCTCCACGCCGTGCGCCTCACACTGCTTGCGGATGAGGTGACGCTCGGCAATCTGCACCTTGTCCTCGAGGATGTAACCAGGGATATTAATCATCTCCATACGGTCACGCAACGCAGGGTTGATGGCACTGATGTCGTTTGCCGTAGCGATAAAGAGCACCTTCGAGAGGTCGTACTCCGTATCGAGGTAGTTATCGTGGAATGTTGTATTCTGCTCTGGGTCAAGCACTTCCAAAAGGGCTGACGATGGGTCGCCGTGGTTGCTCACGGTAATCTTATCAACCTCATCGAGGATGATGACTGGGTTTGACGAGCCGCAACGCTTGATGGTCTGGATAATTCGACCAGGCATAGCGCCGATGTATGTACGGCGGTGACCGCGAATCTCGCTCTCATCGTGCAGACCGCCAAGTGAGATGCGACCAAACTTTCTGCCAAGAGCCGTCGCCACCGAGCGACCAAGCGAGGTCTTACCCACACCTGGAGGGCCATACAAGCACAAGATTGGCGACTTCAAATCGCCCTTGAGTTTGATTACCGCCAAGTGCTCAAGGATGCGCTCCTTCACCTCCTCAAGACCAAAGTGGTCATCGTCGAGTTGCTGACGCGCACAGTTAAGGTCGAGGTTGTCGGTTGTGACATCCTCCCAGGGCAACTCAAGCATCAACTGCAAGTAGGTCATCTGCACCGAATACTCCGCCACGGCAGGGTTCAGGCGCTCAACCTTGTTGAGTTCCTTCTCGAAGAGTTCGCCCACCTGCTTCGACCAGTTCTTCTTCTTTGCAGCCTCACGCATCTGCTCAATCTCGGCGTCGGTAGTATCGCCCAACTCGTCCTGAATGGTGCGCATCTGCTGCTGGAGATAGTAGTCACGCTGCTGCTTGTCAATCTCGCGCTTCACCTTCTCCTGAATCTCGTTCTTGAGCTCCGCCATTTGCTGCTCACGCACCAGAATCTCCAACAACTTGCGGGCACGAGCCAACAAGCCAGGAGCCTCAAGCAAAGCCTGACGATCATCGTCCGAGAAGTCCATATTTGAACATACGAAGTTAATCAAACCGCGTGGCGAGTCGATGTTCTTCAAGGCAAAGACCGCCTCCTTAGGCATTGAAGCCGAGATGTTTATGATATTGAGCGACACCTCGCGGACAGAGTCCACCAAGGCCTGAAACTCAACATTATTCTCATCGGGCTGCGAGTCACGGATGGTGCGCACAGTAGCCTTCAGGTATGGCTCCGACTGCAAATACTCGCCCACCTCAATCTTCTCCAGACCGCTAAGGATAACGGTCAGGTTGCCGTTTGGCATCTCCAAAATCTTGATGATGCGCGCCGCAGTACCCACTTTGTACATATCGTTTGGCGATGGCACCTCCACCTCGGTCTCGCGCTGAAGCACAGCACCCAACAGACCCTTGTTGGCATTCACATCACGAACGAGTTTGATGCTCTTCTCGCGACCAACGGTGATAGGGGTAATCGCACCTGGGAACAACACCGAGCTGCGCAGCGAAAGAATCGGCAACGACTCGGGTATAACTACATCCTCAACCAGATCCTCGCCGCTGGCAATAATCGGCACGACCTGATGTCTGCCATCCAGAAGTTCTGGCATAGCCTCCAAATCTGTCAAATCAATATTTTTCTTCTTGCTCATAGTCTTTGTTTTTCATGCTTTGGTTTAAGCAACCAGCAACGCCCACCCGCTCTGCATCAAATAGTGCGCCTCGAGCGGTCACATTGCTACACATTTTCACATCTGCAAAAATAATAAATTTAAATCACAATACAATATATTTTATAAAGATTGTTAATAACTTCTCATTTCAGGTACTTTTTGCCGATTTTTTCGGGGGGGGGTAAATCTCCACTCTCTTGCGACACGGATTTTCAGCCAAAAGCGGACAAAAATATGCCATTTTGTACACACATTGCCAATGGCAGGGAAATTGCGAAACAGCGAGAGAAAAATTTTCATACATTTACCGCCGATTTAGCAAAAAGAGTATGCAACAGATAGAGATTTGGGCTTTGATTCCCTTCGCCGCGATGCTTTTGAGCATTGCCGTCATGCCGCTTGTGGCGGCCGAGTGGTGGGAGAAAAACACCCACAAATTGTGGGTCGCCATTGCGCTGTCGATTCCCGCCTCGGCGTATATGATTTTCAACTCAATGGGCGAGAAGATTATGCATCAGATTACGATGGATTACCTCCCCTTTATCATCCTTCTCGGAGCACTTTTCATCGTCACTGGAGGCATCCAGATTGAGGGTAATTTTCAGGCGCGACCACGCACAAATATTACCATCCTCGCCATCGGTTATCTGCTCGCCTCGCTCATCGGCACAACGGGCGCTGCGATGCTTCTTATCCACCCGCTCTTAAGGGTAAATCACCACCGCAAATACAAGACTCACACCGTTCTGTTTTTCATCGCTCTGGTGGCAAATTGTGGCGGAATTTTAACACCATTGGGCGACCCGCCGCTCTTTCTTTTATACCTTCGCGGAGCGGAGTTTTCGTGGTTTATGAATCTTCTGCCAGAGTGGTTTATGGTCGGCTTTATGTTGCTTGCAATCTACTATCTATTAGAGCGTTACTACTATTACGAGAAGGGATTGACCGCCGACCTGATGGCCGACCTGCGCGAGCGCACAACACTGCATCTAAAGGGTAAATTCAACATCGTTTTACTGCTCTGCATCATCGCATCGGTGCTCTTCCTCAACCCTGCCCATTTTCCAAAAATGGAGGCAGAAGATGCACCTCTTATGTTGAAATTTTTGCGCGAGATTACACTCGTTGCGATAGCGGCAATTTCGCTCCTCACGACAAGCAAGCAGATACGCCGCGACAACCACTTCAAGTGGGAACCAATCACCGAGGTGGCGGTTATCTTTATCGGTATCTTTATCACGATGACACCCGCGCTGGAGTTCTTGAGCCAGAACGCCGCACAACTGGGCATCACAAAGCCGTGGCAGTTCTTCTACTCATCGGGCGCACTCTCGGCATTTTTGGATAACTCCCCCACCGCCGTTGCATTCCACACCGTAGCGCAGGCTCTGCCCGTGGAGGCTGGCGCTAACAATATAGCGGGAGTGAACGCACTGATATTAAAGGCTATATCGTTGGGTTCGGTATTCTTCGGAGCGATGACCTACATCGGCAACGGACCAAACTTTATGGTCAAGGCAATAGCCGAGCAGGAGGGCGTGAAGATGCCCGATTTCTTCGGTTATATGTGGCGTTTTTCGCTCATCATCCTACTGCCGGTCTATATCCTTGTGCAGATAGTTTTTCTATAAGAAAAGTGAGTGTTTTCACAAAGTGAGAGTTTCCACCCTGAAACTCTCATTTTTTTTGCCCGCTCATAAACAATTTTGAACCCTGTAATTTGAATTTTGAAAGATATTTATCTATCTTTGCAAAATCGTGCGCCCGCGCGTACGACCCACTTTAGAAACAATAGACAAAAAACAATAATTTTATGGTAGCAGACAAGTACACACCACAAGAGATTGAATCGAAGTGGTATGAGTATTGGATTGAGAACAAACTCTTTCACTCGGAGCCAGATGCTCGCGAGGCTTACACAATCGTTATCCCACCACCCAATGTAACGGGTGTTCTCCATATGGGTCATATGCTCAACAACACATTGCAGGATGTGTTGATGCGTCGTGCGCGTCAGCAGGGCAAGAACGCTTGCTGGGTGCCAGGTACCGACCACGCATCTATCGCAACCGAGGCAAAGGTTGTGGCAAAACTCGCCGCAGAGGGTATCAACAAGGCTGACCTTACTCGCGAGGAGTTCCTCAAGCACGCCTGGGAGTGGAAGGAGAAGCACGGCGGTATCATCCTCCAGCAGTTGCGTAAGTTGGGTGCATCGTGCGATTGGGACCGCACCTGCTTTACTATGGACGAGCCCCGTACGGAGAGCGTCATCAAGACATTCGTTGATCTCTACAACAAGGGCAAGATCTATCGTGGCGTGAGAATGGTGAACTGGGACCCAGCAGCAAAGACTGCCCTCTCGGACGAGGAGGTAATCTACAAGCAGTCGCAGGGTAAACTCTACTACCTGCGTTATATGATTGAGGGTTCTGACCGCTACCTGGTGGTTGCTACAACCCGCCCAGAGACTATCCTGGGCGATACTGCAGTCTGCCTCAACCCTAACGACGAGCGTTATGCCGACATCCCAGCGGGTGCGCGTGTAATCGTACCTTTGGTGGGTCGCTCTATTCCAATCATCCGCGACGAGTATGTTGATATCGAGTTCGGTACTGGCGCGTTGAAGGTAACGCCAGCACACGATGTGAACGACTATATGCTGGGCGAGAAGTACAACCTCCCATCAATCGACATCTTCAACGACGACGGTACAATCAACGACAAGGTTGGTATGTATGTGGGCGTGGATCGCTTCGAGTGCCGCAAACTCATTGAGGTTGAGTTGCAGGAGGCTGGCCTGATGGAGAAGGTAGAGGCCTACACAAACAATGTGGGTTACTCGGAGCGTACTGGCGTGGCTATCGAGCCTAAACTCTCGATGCAGTGGTTCCTCTCGATGCAGGAGTTGGCAGAGCCGGCAACAAAGGCCGTTATGGAGGATGTCATCAAGTTCATCCCAGCAAAATATAAGAATACTTACCGCCACTGGATGGAGAACATCAAGGATAGGTGTATCTCGCGTCAGTTGTGGTGGGGTCAGCGCATCCCAGCATACTACCTCCCAGAGGGTGGCTATGTGATTGCCGAGACAGCCGAGCAGGCCGTAGAGTTGGCTCGCCAGAAGTCGGGCAACGCAGAGTTGCAACTCGCAGACTTGCGTCAGGATGAGGATGTACTCGACACCTGGTTCTCATCTTGGTTGTGGCCAATCTCTGTGTTTGACGGCATCCGCAACCCAGAGAACGAGGACATCAAGTACTACTACCCTACAAGCGATCTTATCACTGGCCCAGACATTATCTTCTTCTGGGTGGCTCGTATGATTATGGCGGGTTATGAGTACCGCGGCGAGATGCCATTCAAGAATGTATATTTCACAGGTATCGTGCGCGACAAGTTGGGTCGCAAGATGTCGAAGCAGTTGGGTAACTCTCCTGACCCACTCGACCTCATCGCGAAGTATGGCGCAGATGGTATGCGTGTGGCGATGATGCTCTCATCATCGGCTGGTAACGATGTGATGTTCGACGAGGCTCTCTGCGAGCAGGGTCGTAACTTTGGTAACAAGATCTGGAACGCTTACCGCCTGTTGAGCAGTTGGAGCGTGAGCGAGGAACTCAAGCAGAGCGACAACAACCGCGTGGCTGTTGAGTGGTTCAAGCACACACTCTCGAAGGCTATTGCCGAGGTGGATGATATGTTCGCTTCATACCGCATCTCGGAGGCGTTTATGCGTATCTACAAACTCTTCTGGGACGACTTCAGCGGTTGGTACCTGGAGATTGTTAAGCCAGCATACCAGCAGCCTATCGACGCGGCTACTATGGCGGCGACACGCAACTTCTTCGATATGTTGATGCGCCTCATCCACTCGTTTATGCCATTCGTAACGGAGGAGATCTGGCAGGACCTCGCACCTCGTGCTGCGGGCGAGTCAATCATGTACGCGCCAATGCCAAAGGCAGAGGAGGTGGACGAGCAGATGTTGCAGCGCTTCACTTTGGTGATGGAGGCCGTGACTGGTGTTCGTAATGTTCGCAAGCAGAAGAACATCCCACAGAAGCAGGCCCTGACACTCAACTACATCGCCGACGAGAACTATCCAGCAGAGATGGCAGCGGTGATTGTGAAGATGTGTAATCTTGAGTCAATCGAGGCTATCACCGAGAAGGACCCAACAGCCGAGGCGTTCATCGTCAAGACTACACAGTACTTCGTTCCTATGGGCGACCAGATTGACAAGGATGCAGAGTTGAAGAAACTTGCCGACGAGCTCACCTACCTTGAGGGCTTCCTTGCATCGGTTATGAAGAAACTCTCGAACGAGCGATTTGTAAGTTCAGCACCAGAGAAGGTGGTAGCAAACGAGCGCGCGAAGCAGTCAGATGCCGAGGCGAAGATTGCAGCCATCAAGGAGCGTATGGAGGCTTTGAAGTAATAAATTACCGAGAGGTTGTCCGACGCGAAGTCAGACAACCTCTTTTCTTTTACCTTATAATTCCAAAATTGGATAAAAAGAGGGTTTACAAGGCGAGTGAAATCCAAGAAAGCGGAGTTTACTAAAGCGTAAATGAGCATTGCGAGGATGAACTCAACACCGAAAACACCTTTTTAGGCAATTTTATGGCACAGATTACAATCTATACTGACGGCTCGGCATTAGGTAACCCTGGAAGGGGTGGCTACGGCATTGTATTGCTGTCGGGACCATACCGCAAGGAGTTGTCGGCGGGTTTTCGCCTGACAACCAACAACCGTATGGAGTTGATGGCGGTATGCGTGGCATTGGAGGCGTTGAAGCAGGACGGCAACGATGTTACGATTTACTCCGACTCGAAATATGTAGTGGAGGCCGTAAATCAGCGTTGGGTCTTTGGTTGGGAGAAGAAGCGTTTTTCGGGCAAGAAGAACCCCGACCTCTGGATGCGTTTTCTGCGAATATATCGCCGTCATAATGTGAGGTTTGTGTGGGTGAAGGGTCACGCCTCAACCGTTGAGAACAACCGCTGCGATGAGTTGGCGGTGGCGGCTGCGGGGGGCACATCATTGTTGGAAGATACGGGATATTGCCCCGAATAGGATATGGATATAGAGAGCATCAGAGAGTACTGCTTGGGTAAGCCGTGGGCGACCGAGGAGTTCCCCTTCGACGAGACTACGCTGGTCTTTAAGGTGGCGGGCAAGATGTTCGCCTGCCTACCGTTGGAGCGGAGCGAATGGCTTATGCTGAAGTGCGATGCCGACTACGCCATCGAGTTGCGCGACCGCTATGAGGCGATTGCGCCCGCGTGGCACTTCAACAAGAAGTATTGGAATCAGCACCTCATACCAGCGCTCGATGATGACCTCATAAAACACCTCATAGACCACTCCTACGAGGAGGTCGTAAAGAAACTCACGCGCAAGGTGCGTGCGGAACTGAACCTTTAGATATGAAGATTACACTGCTCGGAACAGGAACATCACAGGGTGTGCCCGTCATAGGGTGTCGCTGCGAAGTGTGTCAGTCTGCGGATTGGCACGACAAGCGTCTGCGTACCTCGGCGATGGTCGAGTGCGACGACATCCGCATAGTGATTGACGCAGGTCCCGACTTCCGCCAGCAGATGTTACGCACAGGCGTAAGGCATATTGACGCCATCCTTCTGACCCACCAGCACAAGGACCATACGGGCGGACTGGACGATGTGAGGGCGTTCAACTTTGTAGATTTTCCCGTCATCCACCCCATCGACATCTACGCCAACGAGGCTACGGCGGCGAGCATAAAGAAAGATTACGACTACGCCTTTGCCGAGAATAAATATCAGGGTGCGCCCGAGTTGCGACTGCACACAATAGACACCGCGCAGTCCTTTTATATAAAAGGTCTCGAGATTGTGCCGATAAACGGAACGCACTCCGACCGCTTCAGCGTGACGGGCTACCGCTTCGGCAAGGTGGCATATATGACCGACTTCAAGACTATCTCGGCGGAGGAGGAGCGCAAGTTGGAGGGCATTGACACCCTAATCGTGAATGCTCTGCGCTTTAAGCCCCACCACTCGCACTTTAGTGTGGAGGAGGCATTGGCGCTGACAGAGAGGGTCAAGCCTCGACAGACATTCCTTACACACCTCTCGCACGACATAGGTCTGCACAGCGAGTCGGCTGAAAAGTTACCCGAGGGCGTGAGGTTAGGTTATGATACATTAACGATTGAGATTTAAGAAATTACGATATGAGAAACAAGTTAAACGGAAAGGTTGTAGTCATCACGGGTGCCTCATCGGGCATCGGCGAGGCTATGGCTCGTGAGTACGCCGCAATGGGTGCAAAGGTTGTGCTCGGCGCACGAGGAGCCGATAAGTTGGAGTCTCTATCTAACGAGATTATCGCCAATGGAGGCAGCGCCGCGTGGTGCGCCACAGATGTGACACGACCAGAGGATTGCGAGCAGTTGATTAAGACCGCCGTTGAGACCTTTGGCGGCATAGATGTGCTGATTTGCAACGCGGGAATCTCGATGCGCGCTCTGTTTGACGACCTCGACTTGAGCGTACTGCACCGACTGATGGATGTAAACTTTTGGGGCACAGTATATTGCACAAAATATGCACTACCCTACCTTCAGCAGTCGAAGGGCTCGCTGGTGGGCATCTCATCGGTAGCGGGACTGAATGGTATGCCAGGCAGAACGGGTTACTCGGCGTCGAAGTTTGCGATGACGGGCTTTCTGGAGACCATCCGCGTGGAGAACATAAAGAAGGGGCTGCATGTGATGGTGGCGTGTCCAGGATTCACAGCGTCGAATGTGCGATTCTCGGCACTCACAGCCGACGGCACTCCGCAGGGCACGACACCTCGCGAGGAGAGTAAGATGATGACGCCCGAGCAGGTGGCACACATCGTGGCACGCGGTATAGCACGCCGCAAGCGCCTCTGCCTGATGGAATGGGAGGGTCGCGCAACGCACTTCGTGAAGAAGTTTGCCCCCGCGCTGGTCGATAAGTTATTCTACTGGGTGATGGCGCAAGAGCCCGATTCACCATTCAAATAGAGGAAAACAAAACAGGTTGTCGCTTTGAGGTGACAACCTGTTTTTCTTATATCTTGTTATCTTCGGTGGCGGGGGGGGGTGACGCGCAAGAGCGCGTTACGCCACCGAAGATACGCCCTATGGGCGATATGTTTTCTATTGAAAATCTCCTGCCACAACCGTTACTAAATCTTCTGGCGCAAGGTACTTCTGTGCCAGCGAGCGCAACTCCTCTGGAGTGGTCGATTGGATGCGCTGGAGGTTGAGTTGAATCTGCGAATTATCGAAGCCGCAGAGGATATTCTCGGTGGTAACATCAGCAATACCGAATGGACCATCGAGAATACGCATCATCTCGCCCGCCATAATATTCTTCACAAGCGCCAACTCCTCGTCGGGGATAAGTTCAGTGCGGAGGATTTCAATCTCGCGGGCAATCTCATCGAGAGCCTGCTCGGTCACCTCTGTGCCGACCTGCGTTGCAAGTGCCAGATAGCCAGCCTGCTGGAAGTTCACCATCGCAGAGAATACGCCATAGGTGAAACCGTTGCGCTCTCGCAGATTCTGCATCAGTCGCGAGCCGAAGTAGCCGCCAAGCACCGTCGAGAGCACCTGCATAGGGACAAAATCTTCGTGGGTGCGGGGGAATAACATTCTTCCCATACGGATGGATGACTGCACCGCGCCATCGTGCTGGATGACCTTCTGCGATGTGGTCTGACACTCGGGGAAGGCCTCAACACCACCCTTCTCGCCCGACTTGATAGCCGACGCTATGGCGTTGATGCGCTCAAGCACCTCGGGGGTAATCTTTCCGCTACACACCACGATGCAGTTCTCGGCGGTGTAGCGACTCTCGTAGTGGTGGCGAATCTGCTCGGCTGTGAGCGTGTCGTACGCCTCCTCGGGATAGGAGATACCGTAGGGGTGCGACTCGCCGAACATAGCCTTGGCGAAGTGCTCGCGTGCGATGGTCTCCACCTTGCGGCGCTCGATGGAGAGTTGCTGGCGGCGCTTGGCGCGATAGATTTCAACCTCTGCCGCAGGGAATGTGGGGCGCAACAGCACCTCCTCAATCACATCCGCCGTCTGCTGAAAGAACTTCGAGAGGGCGCAGAATGTGATGTAGGCGTAGTCGCGGTCGATATTGATATCAAAGTATGAGCCGAAGTAGTCCAACTGCTCGGCAATCTGCTGGGCGGTGAAGTGCTGCGTGCCCTCGGCAAGCATATTCGCCGTAGCCGACGCCACGAAGGGATGGCACTGCGTCACCGAGCCTGCGTGAAAGACAAACGAGAGGCGCACAACCTCATACTCGGGGCAGTTTATCACATATATCGGTGTGCCGTTCAGGGCTTTATGTTGCTCTGCCTGCTGGACATAGACCGAGGCAGGCACTGTGAGTGGTGGCTGTATCATTACTTGGCTCTGTAAATTAATGTTGATGAGTTTTCGGGGGTAAACACGCGCTTCGAGAAGTCGGCAATCTGTGACTTGGTGAGCGAGCGGTAAATCTCCACCTCGCGGTTGATGAGCGGCAGGTCGCCAATCATCGAGTAGTAGCCCAGATTCATCGCCTTGTTCATCACATTGAGTTCGCCGAAGAGAGTATTAGCCTCAAACTTATTCTTCACCTTCTCCAACTCATAGTCGCTGATTGCGGCGGCCTGCAACTGGGCAATCTCCTCCCAGAAGGCGGTCTCTGCCTCCTGCTCCGTAGTCGTTGGCAACAACTGACCCGTAAAGACAAACATACCACAATCGACATCGCCCGAGATGTAGGCATTCACGCTGGCAAACAACTTCTTACCCTTAATCAAATGCTCATACAGACGCGCCGAGTCGCCACCCGCCAAGAGGTCGGATGTGATGTCGCCCAAATAGAAATCCTCCGACAGGCGGTCGCCCATATGGAAGGCGATGACGATGGTCGTTGCGGGTACATCGCGCTCAACCTCCAGTCGTCGGGGCTCACTCTGCGCGGGCTCTGCGGGGATAGGCTCCGCCTTATGGGGGCAATCCTCAATCGCGCCAAACCACTTTTCGGCAAGTTCAAATACGCGCTCCTCGGGAAGGTCTGCCGACACCGAGAGGATGGCGTTTGATGGGTGGTAGAAGCGGCGGTAGAAGTCACGAATCTCCTCAAGCGAGGCATCGGCAATGTGGTCGGGCGTGAGTCCGATGGTCGCCCAGCGGTAAGGGTGGGTGGTATAGACCATATCGCGCAGCAACATATTCAGGTCGCCATAGGGCTGATTGAGGTATCGCTGGCGGAACTCCTCGATGACCACGCGCTTCTCAATCTCGCACGCCTCCGCCGAGAGGTTGAGCCATTGCATACGGTCGCTCTCAAGCCAAAATGCTATCTCGATATTGTCGCAGGGGAGCGTAATATAAAAATCGGTATAATCGTTGTTGGTGAAGGCATTGTTCTCGCCACACGCCATCTGCACTGGGGTGTCGAAGTCGGGGATGTTCTCCGTACCGCGAAACATAAGATGCTCGAACAGATGGGCAAGACCCGTACGCGAGGGGTTCTCGTTGCGAGCGCCCACCTTGTAGAGGATGTTCACAGCCGCCATTCGCGACGCAGTGTCGCGGTTGGCAATGACTGTAAGACCATTCCTGAGGGTTGTCTGTTTGTATTTAATCATACTCGAAGTGGTAAATATTGGGTGCAAAAATATTGATTTTTTTCCAATTCTCTATGCATCGAGGGAATTTGTGTTGGTGCAAAATTTACCCTTGCAAGGGGTGGCGCGGCAAGGCGGTGAAAATAAATGATACTTGTTAAATTATTAACACTTTTTTTTCTATGATTATTCTTAACAATTATTTAACTTTGCCCAGATTTGTGTTTACACAACTTGTGAGCGCAACTCATTTTTACAGGATATTAATACATAAAAATTCATAAAGTAAAAATTCGTCTTATTATGGCAGAGAAGAAATTTATAACTTGTGATGGTAACTACGCGGCAGCGCATATCGCCTACAAATTTTCGGAGGTGGCTGCTATCTACCCCATCACACCATCATCAACTATGGCAGAGTATGTTGATGAGTGGGCAGCGCAGGGCGTAAAAAATATGTTCGGCGAGACTGTCAAGGTTGTTGAGATGCAGTCGGAGGCTGGTGCAGCGGGCGCTGTACACGGCTCATTGCAGAGCGGTGCCTTGACATCTACATTTACTGCATCACAGGGATTGTTGTTGATGATTCCCAATATGTATAAGATTGCGGGCGAGTTGCTCCCAGGTGTATTCCATGTGTCGGCTCGTGCTTTGGCAGCGCAGTCACTCTCAATCTTCGGTGACCACCAGGATGTGATGGCTACACGCCAGACTGGTTTTGCAATGCTCGCTACATCATCGGTTCAGGAGGTTATGGACCTTGCGGGTGTGGCTCACATCGTAGCGTTGAAGGCTCGCATCCCATTCCTTCACTTCTTCGACGGTTTCCGTACATCACATGAGATTCAGAAGGTGGAGGTTATCGACGACGCATCACTCACAGCGATGCTCGACCGCGACGCATTGAAGGCATTCCGTGCCGCTGCGTTGAACCCTAACCACCCTGTGACACGCGGTACAGCCCAGAACCCAGATATCTACTTCCAGACACGCGAGGCTTCAAACAAGTTCTACAACGCAGTGCCTGATATGGTAGCAGAGGCTATGGCGAAGATTTCTCAGATTACTGGCCGCACATACAAGCCATTCACATACTATGGCGCAGAGGATGCCGAGCACATCATCGTAGCAATGGGTTCAATCAACGAGACCATCAAGGAGTGTGTTGATTACTTGGCAACTCAGGGCAAGAAGGTGGGTCTTATCACAGTTCACCTCTATCGTCCATTCTCAGAGAAGTACTTCTTCGATGTATTGCCAGCGTCAGTAAAGCGTGTATGCGTTTTGGACCGCACCAAGGAGCCAGGAGCAAACGGCGAGCCTTTGTACCTCGATGTCAAGGATATGTTCTACGGCAAGGAGAACCAGCCTTTGGTTATCGGCGGTCGCTATGGTTTGTCTTCAAAGGATACTACCCCAGCACAGATTTTGGCTGTCGTAGAGAACCTCTTTGCAGCAGAGCCAAAGAACCACTTCACTGTGGGTATCAACGACGATGTAACAAACCTCTCACTCCCAGTTGGCGAGGAGGTATCGCTCGCACAGGCAGGCACTTTCGAGGCATTGTTCTTCGGTTTGGGTGCTGATGGTACCGTGGGTGCAAACAAGAACTCAATCAAGATTATCGGTGGCACAACAGACAAGTATTGTCAGGCTTACTTCTCATATGACTCAAAGAAGTCGGGCGGTTACACATCATCGCACTTGCGCTTTGGTGACAACCCAATCCGCTCACCTTATCTGGTGACAACACCTGACTTTGTGGCTTGCCATGTTCCATCTTATGTAGATAAGTATGATGTATTGAAGGGCTTGAAGAAGGGCGGCTCATTCCTTTTGAACTCTGTTCACGACGCTGCTACTACCTGCGCTACTTTGCCAGACCATATGAAGGTTTACCTGGCGAAGAACAACATCAACTTCTATATCATCAACGCAACAAAGATTGCATCGGAGCTTGGTCTGGGCAACCGCACCAACACAATTATGCAGTCAGCATTCTTCAAGATTGCCGAGGTAATCCCATTCGAGAAGGCAGTAGAGGAGATGAAGAAGGCTATCCTGAAGTCTTATGGCAAGAAGGGCGAGGATATCGTGAATATGAACTACGCTGCCGTTGACGCAGGTGGCTCGGCAGTTGAGAAGATTGAGGTGCCAGCAGAGTGGGCTGAAATCGAGGTTAAGGCTGCAGAGGCTAATGTAGATCTTTCACGCCCAGAGTTCGTTCGCAACATCGTTGACACAATCAACGCATTGAAGGGTGACGAGCTTCCAGTATCGGCATTCAACGGCCGTGAGGATGGTACTTGGGACAACGGTACAGCCGCTTACGAGAAGCGCGGTATTGCTGTGAATGTTCCTGAGTGGGATGTGAACAACTGTATCCAGTGTAACCAGTGTTCTTATGTCTGCCCTCACGCTGCTATCCGCCCATTCCTCGCAACAGAGGAGGAGGCTGCGGCTTCAGGTCTGGAGTGGAAGCAGGGCTTGGGTGAGACCAAGACTTACAAGTTCCGTATGCAGGTATCGCCACTCGACTGTACTGGTTGCGGCAACTGCGTGGATGTATGTCCATCGAAGACCAAGGCTTTGGTAATGAAGCCTCTTGAGTCGCAGATGGCACAAGCTGAGAACTGGAACGCCGTAACAAAGAACATCGGCTACAAGCAGGTTGTAGACAAGACCAAGTCTGTGAAGAACTCACAGTTCGCACAGCCACTCTTCGAGTTCTCGGGAGCTTGCGCTGGTTGTGGTGAGACTCCTTACATCAAGACTATCACTCAGCTCTTCGGCGACAAGATGATGGTTGCCAACGCTACCGGTTGTACATCAATCTACTCTGGCTCGGCTCCATCTACACCATACTGCACAAACGAGAAGGGTCAGGGTCCAGCGTGGGCTAACTCACTCTTTGAGGATAACGCCGAGTTTGGTTTGGGTATGCACACTGGTGTTGAGAAGTTGCGCGACCGCATTCAGGGCTATATGGAGCAGGCTATCGCATCTTGCACAAAGTGCTCTGAGGAGTTGAAGGGCGTAATGCAGGAGTGGATTGAGAATCGTGGCTCATCAGCAAAGTCTGCAGAGGTTTCTGAGCGTCTCATCCCTATGATGGAGGCTTGCGGCTGCGACTGGTGCCAGAAGATTCTCGAGATGAAGGATTGGCTCGTGAAGAAGTCACAGTGGATCATCGGTGGTGACGGCTGGGGCTATGATATCGGCTTCGGCGGTGTTGACCATGTATTGGCATCGGGTGCAGATGTGAACATTCTGGTTGTTGATACCGAGGTTTACTCTAACACAGGTGGTCAGTCATCAAAGGCTACTCCAGTGGGTGCAGTTGCCAAGTTCGCATCAAGCGGTAAGCGCATCCGCAAGAAGGATTTGGGCAAGATTGCGATGACATATGGGTATGTATATGTAGCACAGGTTTCTATCGGTGCTTCACAGGCTCAGCTCCTCAATGTATTGAAGGAGGCAGAGGCTTACCCAGGTCCATCACTCGTGATTGCTTACGCTCCTTGTATCAACCACGGTATCAAGGGCGGTATGACACGCACACAGACCGTAGGTAAGCAGGCCGTAGAGTGTGGTTACTGGCACTTGTGGCACTACAATCCCCAGTTGGAGGCAGAGGGTAAGAATCCTTTCGTGATGGATTCAAAGGAGCCCGATTGGTCGAAGTTCCGCGACTTCTTGATGAAGGAGGTTCGTTACACTTCACTCCAAAAGGCATTCCCTGCTGAGGCTGAGGAGTTGTTCGCAGCAGCCGAGGAGAACGCTAAGTGGCGCTACAACAGCTACCAGCGTTTGGCTAAGTTGGAGTACTAATAAGAAGGCGGGGAATCCCTGCTATGCAATAACGTTTGAGGGTTGTCCACGAAGGGCGACCCTCATTTTTTCTCCTATTATCTATATATGTATAGAAAAAGTCGTATCTTTACGCATAAAATTATCTGTAAATGAGAAACAATACCCTTTTCTACTGCTTGCTTGTTGCTTTGGCAGGCCTTGCGGTTGGTTGTCAGTCGCATTTTATTAGTGATAAAGAGGTGCGCGAGAGCGTACGGTCGGCTTTTGAGGAGCGTCGCGCGCTCTTTACCGAGGGCGATGTCTTTGACCTCTTCGACGAGGAGGTACTCAACTCGGAGGAGCGAGAGGCTATGGAGTTCCTCTACTCAACGATGTCGTCGGCCGATATGGGTGATTACGAGGCGGAGTATTTTCTCGAAAATGTGCGTATGTCACTGCGTGCCCGCGAGGAGATGGCGTGGGGAGATGATGTGCCCGAGGATTTGTTCCGTCACTTCGTGCTGCCCATTCGAGTGAATAATGAGCGTATGGACGAGTTCCGCATGCTCTATTATGAGACGCTGAAAAAGCGTGTTGAGGGTATGTCGTTGCACGATGCCGCTTTGGAGATAAACCATTGGTGTCACGAGAATGCAACCTACGTTCCCACCGATGCCCGCACCTCGTCGCCTATGGCTACAATGCTTACGGGCGAGGGACGTTGTGGTGAGGAATCGACCCTTACCGTCTCGGCTATGCGTGCTGTGGGTA
>JAFZFR010000076.1 GCA_017555805.1 Alistipes sp.
ATGATGATGTCGAGCTTGCGCTTGTTTGCGGGGCTTACGACCTTGATCGCTGCTTTGTGGTTGCTCCACTTATCGGCCAACGCACCAGCAGGAACTTTAGAATCTAACTTTAATGCCATATTATTCTATTTTTAATTGTTCAAAGTGAAATTATTAGTGTGCGTGACCTGCACAGCAAGCGTCGGTGCAAGCACCAGCAGCAGCGCCGATAGTCTCAAACGCAGCCTCACCGTAGCAAGGGCATACGAAGTAAGCGATAACAACTGCAGCGAAACCGAGGATAACGAGTGTAGAAACAACCTTCGATACGCACTTCAAGCGTGGGTACCAAGTGTCGTTTGCCCAACCCACTGTCTGGAACATTGACCATACACCGTGGTTAAGGTGCAACCACAAACCAGCCAACCACAAGAGGTAGAGAGCAACATTCCACCACTTTGAGAAAGTGAAGGCGATGAGAACTGCGCCGTTTGTTGGATCGAAGCCCAAACCATTCTGGTGCTGACCCATCAACTCGGTGAGCATCATCTTTGACCAGAAGTGTGACAAGTGAAGCAAAAGACCCATCACAACGATGAAGCCCAACAAAAGCATATTCTTTGATGCCCACTCAACGCCAGGTTCGTTCACAGTCACCGAGTAGCGCTGTGTACCGCGTGCCTTGTAGTTGTTCCAAGTGAGGAGCAAAGCATACGCAAAGTGCAACACAACCAAGGCAGCCAAACCTACGGTAGCAACTACTGCATACCAGTTTGCGCCCAAGAAAGAGCACACCAAATTGTAAGCCTCAGGGCTAACGAGAGCCACGAGGTTCATTGCCATGTGGAAAAGAAGGAAGAGTACAAGTGCACATCCCGATACACTCATCACCAACTTCTTTCCGAGAGATGAATTAAATAAAAAACAGCTCATAATGTAAAGATTAAGTTTATTTTATTTATTTTTGTTTGTGAATTTGCTGCAAAATTGTCTGCATACATAGTGCAAAGATAATAATTGTTTGCTCAATAACAACAAAAATAGCATCTAATTTGCGCCTAAAAAGCGTTTTTCGATAAGATAAAATGAGAAAAAGAGAGATTAGACTATCAATAAAACAACTGACGCTGGCGCTCGACCCAAAAGAGAGCCTCGAGCAAGCGGAAAATGTGATGCGCCACATCGGCTCAATCATCGCCCAGAGAGCACCCCGCACGGTGGCTCTGTTCGCCCCTTTGTGTGATGAGATTCCGCTGGGAGAGTTGGCGCAAAGAGTCGATTGCAGGGTTGTCCTGCCACGCGTCAAGGGCGAGGATATGGAGTTCTACGACTACGATGCCGAGGCGATGGCTGTGGGCGCTTTTGGCATCAGCGAGCCGCAGGGCGAAGTGCCAGTTGCAGCGGAGGAGATTGACCTGATGGTAGTCCCTGGCGTGGCATTTACCCGAGCGGGCGACCGCCTGGGCAGAGGAAAGGGGTATTATGACCGCTACCTCTCGCGCGAGGGTTTCCGAGCCTACTGCGTGGGCGTCTGCTACGAGCATCAGGTGGTGGATGAACTGCCCGTTGAGCCGCACGACAGACGAATGGATGAGGTTGTGAGTGGAAATTTTAATAAATAGAGAAAAAGGGTTGCCCGTTTGGACAGCCCTTTTCGTTTTAGTGTTGCGCGGGAGAAGCCATAAGCTGCTCGGCGGTCATTTTGTAGTCGGTAATTCTCGACTCGGGGCGAGCCTCGGCGGCTGCGCCAAATGCCTCGTTGGGCGCGGAGTCCATCACGAAGGTGAGTTCGCCACCCGATGTAATCATATCGTGGGTGATGTATGACTTTTCGTAAGGCTCTCCGTTCCAGCGCACCTGCTTGATATAGAAGTTCTCGACAGAGAGATTTTCGGCTACAATCTTCAGCGTGTTGCCGTTGGTCAGGTTGAGTTGGGCGTTGGCAAAGCGAGGCGTACCGAAGATATAGTCATTCGAGCCAGGGGCAACCTGATAGAATCCCATTGTACTCAATACATACCACGCCGACATCTGTCCGCAATCCTCGTTGCCGCAGATGCCCGAGCGGGTGTCGTCGTACATCTCATCAACGATGCGCTTCACGCGCTGCTGCGTCTTCCAGGGCTTACCCGCATAGGCGTAGAGGTAGGCCGCGTGGTGCGATGGCTCGTTACCGTGAGAGTATTGACCTATGTTGCCCGTAACATCTCCATGACCCTCGGGGGTCTCAGCATCGAACATCTCGTCAAGGCGTGCCACATATCTCTCATCGCCGCCGAGGAGTTCAATATGACCCTCGACATCCTGCGGAGCAAAGAAGGCATAGTGCCAAGCGTTGCCCTCGACATAGTGGCTGTGGTAGATGGTGGTGGCGCTGAAAATATCGTTTGTGAACAAGCCGTTTGAGTAACGGCCCTTGAGGAAAGAGTCTGCGGGGTCGTAGTAGTTCTTATAGTACTGGGCGCGAGTGATATAGCGCTTGTAAATATCCTCCTTACCCATAGCCTTTGCCATCAGGGCGATGCACCAGTCATCGTAGGCATACTCAACAGCCTTCGACACCGACGAGCCCTCCTTGTCGGCTGGGATGTAGCCCAACTCCTTCACATACTTTATTCCAAACTCATCGCGCTCGGCGGTGGCAATCATCGCCTTCATAGCCTCCTCGTGGTCGAAGTTGCGGTAGCCCTTCATATAGGCATCGACGATGACCGATACGGCGTGGTAGCCAATCATACAACGGGTATCGTTGCAGTGCAACTCCCACATCGGCAACATACCGAGTTGCTTCCACTTCTCGATGATTGAACGGATGTATGACTCGTTGCGCTCGGGCTCGATGATGGTGTAGAGCGGATGTGCAGCGCGGAATGTATCCCAGAATGAGAAGAGGGTGTAGTGGTCATCTGCGCCGCTATTGTGAATCTCGCCATCCATACCGCGATAGTTGCCATCCACATCGTTGAATGTGATTGGAGCAAGTAGCGCGTGGTAGAGTGAGGTGTAGAATATTCGCTTCTCTCGCTCCGACGCCTCAATCTGAATCTTCGAGAGTTCCCTTTCCCAAGCCATTGTCGCCTCACGACGCACCTTATTAAAACTCTTATCGGCGATCTCTTCATCGAAATTTCTCTTTGCGCCCTCGCAACTTACCGACGATATACCCACCTTTACGGTAATCTCCTTTGCGGGTTTGCCAAACTTTGCAGCAAGCGTAACCTTTCTGCCCTCGCCCTCGGTGACTGCACCCAACTCGTTGTCATCAATCTTGGCAACAACCTCCGAGACTGGTTCCGAGAAAACGGCATAGAAATAGACCTCACGCTCTGGTGCCCAGCCATTTACCACTCTCACGCCCTCGATTGTACGGTCATCCACCACGCGGAATCTGGCGTTGCGTGTGGCGTTGCCGTTCCAGTAGTTGAAGTCGAGGATGATGTGCTGGTCGGCAGGGTTGTCGAATGTGTAACGATGAAAGCCGCAACGCTGGGTCGCGGTGAGTTCTGCCTTGATTTTGGGGTCCTCAAGATATACCGAATAGTAGCCCGCCTCGGCGCACTCTGTGGAGTGGCTGATGCGTGAGCGGTAGCCTGAATCGGGGTCATCGGTTGTACCGAACTCAAATACGGGGTCGCCCACCTGTGGCATAATTGTGATGTCGCAGAGGTCACGCACACCAGTACCGCTGATGTGGGTGTGCGAGAAGCCGATGATGGTCTTGTCTGATGAGTGGTAACCACCACACCAGTCCCAGCCTCCAGGTCCGTTGTCGGGGCTCAACTGCACAAGTCCGTGAGGGAGTGTCGCGCCAGGGAAGTTGTGGGCGTGGTAGTCGGTGCCAATCATTGGATCAACCCACTGTGCAACAGAGTTTTTGTCGCTGCACGATATTGTGAATGCATAGGTCGCAATGACACAAGCGATGATAAATAATCGTTTCATAGGAGTGTAATTATAGATTGATTAAACAAAAATAGTAAATAATTGCCTAAGTGCAACCCTTTTCTACATAGTATTTGCGCTGAAGGAGATTTTGTGAATTGTAAAATTTGAAAATTGAGTTTTTTTCGTAAATTTGCAATATGAGCAGTCGTGAAGATATGGTTATGGAGCAGGTGGCGCAGTTGCCACTTGAGCCTGGTGTTTATCAGTTTCTTGACCGAGACGGAAAGGTGATTTATGTCGGCAAGGCAAAGTCACTCAAGAAGCGTGTGTCGTCCTATTTCGTAAAGAACAAGGACCACTCGGCAAAGGTGCGTGTGCTGGTAAAGCAGGTCTGCGCCATAAAGCATATTGTGGTGGGCAGTGAGCAGGATGCGTTGCTATTGGAAAACTCGTTAATCAAGAGTCTGCAACCGCGCTACAACATCCTGCTGAAGGATGACAAGACCTATCCGTGGATTGTGCTTCGCAAGGAGAATTTCCCACGCGTGGAGTCCACACGACTGGTGCGTCACGATGGCTCGCAGTACTTTGGACCTTACGGCTCAATCTCGATGCAGCGCTCCATATTGGAGTTTATCCGCGAGGTTATACCCTTGAGAACCTGCAAATTAAATCTCGCACCGCAGAACATCGCCAAGGGCAAATATGGCGTCTGCCTGCAATACCACCTGGGCAACTGCAAAGCCCCCTGCGTGGGTCAGCAGAGCGAGGAGGAGTATGGCGAGTTGCTCTCGATAGTGAAGGATGTGCTGAAGGGCGACCTGCGCCCCGTACGCCGCTACCTGGAGGAGAGTATGCAGCAGGCGGCGAGCGAACTGAAGTTCGAGGTGGCGCAACGCTTCAAGCAGCGACTGGATGCGCTGGAGAACTACCAGAGCCGCTCTGTGATTGTGAGCGCCAGGATTGTCGATTGCGACATCTTCTCGCTGCTGGAGGATGACGATGTGGCGTATTGTAACTTTATCCGTCTGCGCCGAGGCTCTATCGTGGCACTGCATACGGTGCGCCTCACGACGGGTGTAGATTCCACGCCCGAGGAGATGCTGTCGGCGGCAATTCAGTTTATTGTGGAGGAGATTGCACACGACCTCTCGCGTGAGGTTATCGTGCCCTACATACCCTCGTCGGCGATTCTCTTCGATGGCGTGACCTTCACCGTACCGAAGCGCGGCGAGAAGGCCGACCTGCTGGAGTTCTCGCTAAAGAGCGCCCGCATCTACCGCGCCGAGCAGATGAAAAACCTCGAGATAAAGAACCCAGAGCGACATACCGAGCGACTGATGAGAGCGATGCAGAAGGAGTTGCACCTCGACCACGAGCCACGCCACATAGAGTGTTTCGACAACTCTAACTTACAGGGTACTAACCCCGTAGCCTCGTGCGTGGTCTTCCGCGACGGCAAGCCCTCACGCAAGGAGTACCGCCACTTCAATGTCAAGACCGTTGTGGGTGCTGATGACTTCGCGTCGATGCGCGAGATTGTCTATCGCCGCTACTCGCGACTGCTGGAGGAGGGTGCAGAGTTGCCCGACCTGATTATCGTGGATGGTGGCAAGGGACAACTTTCGAGCGCCTATGAGGTCATCTGCGCGCTGGGCATCGAAAATCGCGTGCCGATTGTCGGTCTGGCGAAACGCATCGAGGAGATTTTCTTCCCGAATGACCCTATGCCCTACTACTTGAGTCGTACGGGAGAGCCTCTGAAGGTGGTGTGTCACATCCGTGACGAGGCACACCGTTTCGGCATCACATTCCACCGCCAGAAGCGCAGTAACGCCTTTATCAAGAGCGAGTTGGAACAGATTGAGGGTATCGGTACAAAGAGTCTGAACGCTCTGCTCAAGCGCTTCAAGACCGTAAACAATGTGCGCGACGCGAGTGTCGAAGAACTTTCGGAGGTGGTGGGTGCAAAGCGAGCGCAGGCCATAAAGAGTTACTTCGCCACACCCAAAGAATAAAACCTCAAACTCAAACAATATGAGACGATTAACAATCTTGATTTTGGCGTGCCTGACGGCGTTGGGCGCAGCCGCACAGACCAAAAGGTTGCAGGACATCAACATCCGCGACCCATTCATTATGCCCGATGCGAAGCAGGGTGTATATTATATGTATCAGTCATCCTCTACACACGAGAATGGCAAGGCCTACGGCGGTATGATTGCATGGAAGAGCCGCGACCTGAAGTCGTGGGAGGGTCCTATCCGCGTCTTTGATGTGCCACGCGACAACTGGATTACGGGCGGCGTATGGGCTCCCGAGGTGCATAAGTACAAGAATAAGTATTATCTCTTTGCAACCCTCAACAGCGATGTGCGCTGGAAGGGTCAAAAGTCAGGTCATCCCGCCTACACCCACCGAGCAACGCAGATTTTCTGGTCGAAGAGCCCCGAGGGTCCTTTCCTGCCGTTTGAGGGCAAGCAGCCACACACGCCGCTGGACGGTATGTGCCTGGACGGCACACTTTGGGTCGAGGATGGCACACCATATATGATATATTGCCACGAGTGGGTTGAGACGCTCGATGGCGAGATGGCACTTGTAGAGTTGAAGAAGGATTTGTCGGCTCCCGTAGGAGAGTCTCAACGCTTGTTCTGCGCCTCGGCGGCAGAGTGGTCAACGGGCGGAAACACTGCCTTTGAGGGCAAGAAGAGTTATGTTACCGACGGTTGCTTCCTCTATCGCACCAAGACGGGTAAGTTGCTGATGGTGTGGTCAAGTTTCAAGGATGGCGTCTATGCTGTGGGTATCGCCGAGTCGGACACTGGCAAGGTTATCGGTCCTTGGCGTCAGCAGCGCGAGCCACTCTTTATCAATGGTGGTCACAGTATGATTTTCGAGGATTTCGAGGGTCATCTCTGCCTGGTGCTCCACTCGCCTAACTCACCTGGCGGTCAGGAGCGTGCCCACATCTACGAGTTGGAGGATTTGGGTCACACACTGAAAATCAAGCGCGAGATTTCGGAGTACTAAACTACTACCCCACTCACAAAATAAAATAGGCTACCACGCGGTAGCCTATTTCTTTTTATCACCTTTTAGGGATTGTAAATCATAGGATTTTTTAGGCGCACGAAATCCGAAAAACCGCAGTTTACTAAAGCGTAAATGAGGATTTCGAGGATGAGTGGAACACCAAAAACACCTGATTAGACAACGCCCTGCTCAAGCATTGCCTGTGCGACCTTCATAAAGCCTGCGATGTTGGCGCCCTTCACATAGTTGATTGAGCCATCCATCTGCTCGCCGTAGAGGACACACGCAGAGTGAATCTGCGACATAATGTAGTGCAACTTGGCATCTACCTCCTCGGCTGACCACGAGAGGTGCTGGGCATTCTGGGTCATCTCAAGACCCGATGTAGCCACGCCACCAGCGTTCACCGCCTTGCCAGGAGCAAAGAGGATACCCGCCTTCTGGAACTTCTCGATAGCCTCGGGCGTACAACCCATATTCGATACCTCGGCTACGCACCAAGTGCCGTTTGCGAGCAACTCGTCGGCATCGGCGCCGGTAAGTTCGTTCTGGAACGCGCAAGGCAGAGCGATGTCACACTTCACGCTCCACGCCTTCTTGCCTGGGGTGAATGTTGCATCTGGGAAGCGCTCGGCAAATGGAGATACGATGTCGCGGTTTGAGGCGCGCAACTCCAACATATAGTCAATCTTCTCGGGAGTCATTCCGTTAGGGTTGTAAATCACGCCGTCAGGACCAGAGATTGCGATGACCTTCGCGCCCAACTCCGTAGCCTTCGTAGCAGCGCCCCACGCCACATTACCGAAGCCAGAGATAGCAACTGTCTTGCCCTTGATATCCTTACCCGCCTGGTGGAGCATATGCTCGGTGAAGTAGAGCGCACCAAAGCCAGTAGCCTCTGGGCGAACCAATGAGCCACCCCAGGTAAGACCCTTACCAGTGAGGACACCAGTGTTATACTCACGAGCGAGTTTCTTGTACATACCATACATATATCCAATCTCGCGACCACCTACGCCCACATCGCCTGCTGGGACATCGGTGTCGGGACCAATGTTCTGCCACAACTCAAGCATAAATGCCTGACAGAAGCGCATAATCTCGGCATCAGACTTACCCTTTGGACTGAAGTCAGAGCCACCCTTCGCACCACCCATAGGCAGTGTTGTGAGGGCATTCTTGAAGGTCTGCTCAAAGCCGAGGAACTTCAGCATTGATGGGTTTACGGCTGCGTGGAAACGGATACCGCCCTTATATGGACCGATAGCCGAGTTGAACTGCACACGATAACCGATGTTGGTCTGAATCTCGCCAGCATCATCCACCCAAGTGACACGGAATGTGATGATGCGGTCGGGCTCAACCATACGCTCGACAATCTTTGCCTTCTCAAATTCGGGATGATCGTTGTAAACCTCCTCGATAGATTCCAACACTTCGCGGACTGCTTGCAGATACTCGCTCTCACCTGGGTGTTTGCGCTCGAGGTCTGCCATTACATTATTAACATTCATATTAGGTTATTTGTTAAAGTTGTTTCGATTTCTAAACAAATATAACTAAAATTTCGTATCGTTGTAGCGCCAAAAGATGAAAATTTGTAATAATTTGCGACCGCAAGACCTAAATTATTGATTTATTGCCTAACTTTGCGATATAAAAGATTAAAAGGGAGGTTCTATAAATATATTCGAGTTGATTTTGAAGAGTATTTTGAACCAGCAATTTTATCTCTCGCGAGGGCGCAGTACGGGTATTGCAACCGAGGTAAGATAAGATTGATGCCAAAATAAATTCAAAAGCGACCGAAATATATATTCTCCCAAAAAATAGTAACTTATTTAGATATTTATAGAGTATCCCTTAAATGAAAAACAAGAATCCGTTTATTGACGAGAGCGCTTTCGAGGGTGACGACACACCAAAGAAGAGCGAGGACGAATTGCTGATGGAGGAGGCGAAGAAGAACACCGAGGTGGTGGAGGTCAAGACCTATATGAGTCTGGGAATGGTCATCGGCTTGGCTGCGGGCGCCGTGGTGGGAATGTTCTTCGGCAAGATGCAGTTCGGCGCAGGTCTGGGTATGCTTGTGGGCTTAATCGTAGGCTTGTGCTTCCACAAGAAACCCCAGCAGGATAAGGAGTAAAACAAAGGCTGTCGCAACCCGAAAAGTTGGACAGCCCTTTCTATGATTTGTAATAGTTGAGAGGGGAGGTTATTTCTCTTTCTTGTATTTATTTAAGTCCTTTACTTGGATGATAATCACGCCATTCGATGGGTCGCCATACTTTTTATATTGCTCTGCCACTGTGGCATTGAGTACTGTTGGACAATCAATCACGGTCATATGCAAAATATCTTCAGGGTTGATGTTTGAGGCTGAAACACTTTTAATCTTCATAGTCTTTTTGCCATCGGTCAGCAACATAAGAGGGGTTTTTTGGATGAGAACATCTGTATCAGAATTAAGTATAGTGACATCATCCATTTTTGCTTGAGAAACTCCTGTAACATTCAGTTTCAGCGCATCTGCATTGCTATCTTTCTCGCCACGAATTACCACCACATCGTTAGCACTTTTCTTGGTGGTTATCACTATCGCCGACTCAATGCCCTCGAAAACGGACATATTATCAACATCCTCGTTCTTGATACCCTTGAACTGCTCCTCGCTTACCACTTTACCATCCACAATGTAAAGTGTCTTGTTGGTTGTCTGCTGTGCTGATGCCGAAATTGCGAGCATCGCTGTTGCCATAATCAAAATAATGCGTTTCATAATTGTAATAGTTTTTTGTTTAACTTCCTAAATCATCGGAATCGCGCTTTTCCTACCGCAAAGATAGGGCACAAAAACCTACGAAAATGCAAACGAAGTGTTAAGAAATGTTAAGAAATGTTAATGACCTTTTTTCTTAATATTTTCTTTGTACCTTTGCGATAAAGAACTACGAAACTATGACCCGACGCACATTCCGTATAATATCAATGGTGGTTGTCGCATCGCTTGTGGCGGTGGCGGTGGTGCAGTGTGTATGGGTGCGAAAACTCTATAATGATAAGGTGGCTGACTTCGTGCGACGAGTGCAGTCGGCAGCCTACAAGAGTGTCTATAAGTCGTTCCGTATGGATGCCATACCAGGGTTTACACCGAGCGATATGGTGAAGATTGATTTGGACGATTTTACCTTTTGGTTTGAGCCTAGCCTGCTGGAACTCGACGCCCTGCAACCCTACGCCATAGAGATTATAAACAACCATTTTGACGGTATGGTGATGATGCGCCGAGGCGATAGCGAGAGCCTGAAAAATGCCGAACGCATCGAGGTCGATATTGACGATAGCAAGATGTTCACCCTGCGACTATTTGTCGAGGTGCCCTACACCGATTTTTGGAAGCAGATGTGGGGCTTGATACTCTCGTCGCTGGCGATTGTAGTATTGTTGGCGGGGGTGTTTATCTACCTTATTCGCACGATGTTTCACCAGAAGTCATTGGAGGAGATGCGCCGCGACCTGACGCACAACATCACCCACGAACTCAAGACCCCTATCTCGGTGGCATACACCGCAAATGACGCCCTGCGCAACTTCGCCGCAGAGAGTGATGTGGAGCGTCGCAAACGCTATCTCGACATTGTAGCCTCGCAACTCTCGCGCCTCTCGACAATGGTGGAGCGCATACTCGCCGTGTCGGTCGAAGAGGGCGATGTGGTGCGCCACAACCCCATGAAGTTGCATCTGCGACCCCTGCTCGACGAGGTAGCAGGCAACTGCGCCGCCACAGGCAAGAGGGTTGAGTTTGATATCGAGTGCGACGAGGCGCTGGAACTCTATGCCGACCGCTTTCACCTGAAAAATATCCTCTCGACCATCACCGACAACTCGATAAAATACTCCGAGGGCGAGGTGTCAATACGCTGCCGCGCGTGGGTGGAGCAGGAGTGGGTGAACATCTCGATTGCCGACAATGGTAAGGGCATCGCCGCGCGCCACCTGGAGCATATTTTCGATAAGTTCTACCGCGTACCCTCGGGCGACAAGCACGATGTGAGGGGCTACGGCTTGGGGCTCTACTACACCCGACAAGTAGTGGAGCGTCACCGAGGCGAAATACGCGCCACAAGTCAGGAGGGCAAGGGAACAACTATGACAATTAAACTACCCCACAATGGATAGCAAGATGGAGAATAAAATAAAACTGCTGTTTGTCGAGGATGAGCGAATGCTTGCCGAGATTTTAGCCGACACCCTCTCGGAGCGAGGCTTCTGCGTGACGCTCGCCGCCGATGGCGAGGAGGCGCTGGCGCGTTGGCGTGAACTCAAGCCCGACATCGTGGTGAGCGATGTGATGATGCCGCGTATGGATGGCTTCACGCTCGTAAAGCGCATGCGCGCCGAGGGCTACACCGCCCCCGTACTCTTTCTCACGGCTCGCTCGGCAACGGAGGATGTTGTGAGAGGCTTTGAGGTGGGCGGCAACGATTTTCTGCGTAAGCCCTTTGCTATTGATGAACTTATCGTGAGGCTGAAGGCTCTGCTGGGCAGGATGGCGAGCGCGGAGGAGGAGAACGAGGAGTTTTCCATTGGTCGCTACCGCTTTATCCCTGCGGCGGGACGATTGACCATCGACGGCGAGAATGTCGCCCTCTCGGCACGCGAGAGCGATGTGCTGGCGGCACTCTGTCGCAACAAGGGTCAGGTGGTGGAGTCGTCGGGTCTGCTGATGAGGTTTTGGGGCGATGACACTTTCTTTAATCTGCGCAGTCTGAATGTATTTATCTCGCGTCTGCGCCACCACCTCTCCGAGGATAAGTCGGTGGAGATTGTCAGCATCAGGGGCGTGGGGTATAAGTTGCGAGAGAGAGGATAACAAGCGAAGGACTACCCCGATGAGGTAGTCCTTCTTTGGATAATCCAATTAATCTAACCAAAAACTTATATCGAAAGGTACATTCTTTACTCTTTCTGGAGAGGTGCGGGCGCGGTGTAGGTGCGCGTAGCCATCTCTTTGTCAATCATATACAAACCCAACTTGTTGCAGTCAATCAGGCGCAACTGGTCGATGATGTCGCGGGCGCTGTCCTCCTCCTCGACCTGCTCGTCGATAAACCAGGTGAGCATAGAGCGTGTGGCGTGGTCGTGCTCGTCGAGGGCGAGGTTATACAGGTCGTTAATCATTGCCGTCACCTTGCGCTCGTGGTTGAGCGTCTGCTCGAACATCTCAAGGGCGCTACCCCACTCGGTATCGACCGCCGCGATGGGTGCCAACAGCACTCTGCCACCGCGCGATAGAATATAGTTGATGATAATCTGGGCGTGGTCCTGCTCCTCCTTGAACTGCACGGCAAACCAGTTTGCCATTCCCTTCAGACCCTTGTCGGCTGCCGACATCGACATCGAGAGATAGAGATATGCCGACCACATCTCGGCGTTAATCTGGGCATTCAAAGCCTCCTGCATCTTCTGTGATAACATAGTTTTGTTGTTTTAGGATGGTTACTTTTTCGTTTTCTTCTACTGCAAAATTAGCACCGACCGCGACCGAAAACAACGATTTTTCATCGTTTATACTTATCGCACAATAAGCGGAACTTATAACCACAGAAAATACGATAGCGATAATTTTATATTTCATATAATTTTGTTTTTATTCCACATTTTTTCTATCTTTGTGAAGATTTACCACAACGAAAAGGAAAATTCTACAAAACATATAAAAAAGATTTACCTATGGCTGATTTCATCTATCAGGAACCCTATCCAATCGAGAAGGATACCACAGAGTATGAACTTCTCACCACAGACTATGTAAAGGTCGTTGAGTGCGACGGTCGCAAGATTTTGAAGGTGGACCCAAAGGGTCTCGAGTTGCTCTCGAAGCGCGCTTACAGCGATGTATCGTTCTACCTCCGTCCTTCACACTTACAGAAGTTGGCGAACATCCTTGAGGACCCAGAGGCTTCGGACAACGATAAGTTCGTGGCTTACACAATGCTCCTCAACCAGGCTACTGCTGCCGAGGGCGAGTTGCCAACCTGTCAGGACACTGGTACAGCAATCTGTATCGGTCACAAGGGCGAGGATGTCTATACTGGCGCTGACGATGCAGAGTGCATCGCAAAGGGTGTCTATGAGACTTACAAGGAGCGTAACCTCCGTTACTCACAGGTTGTGCCTTTCACAATGACCGAGGAGAAGAACTCTGGCACTAACCTCCCAGCGCAGATTGATATCTATGCGGGTCATCCAGGCTCGATGGAGTATGAGTTCTTGTTCATCACCAAGGGCGGTGGCTCGGCTAACAAGACTTTCCTCTACCAGCAGACAAAGGCACTCCTCAATGAGAAGTCACTCGTTGCTTTCTTCCAGGAGCACCTCAAGGACCTGGGTACATCGGCTTGTCCTCCTTATCACCTCGCGGTATGTATCGGTGGTACATCGGCAGAGATGTGTCTTTCGACAGTTAAGAAGGCTTCGGCAGGTTACCTCGACCACTTGCCAACATCAGGCAACGAGGGTGGTCGCTGCTTCCGCGATTTGGAGTGGGAGGAGAAGATTACCAAGATGTGTCAGGAGATGGGTATGGGTGCCCAGTTCGGCGGTAAGTACTATGTACACGATGTACGCGTAATCCGTGCGCCTCGTCACGCGGCAAGTTGCCCAGTGGCTATCGGCGTAAGTTGCTCGGCAGACCGCAACATCAAGGCGAAGATTACTCCAGAGGGTATCTTCGTTGAGAAGCTGGAGAAGAACCCAGCACGCTTCCTCCCAGCGCAGGCTCCTGCAATGACTCCAGCGGTTGATATCGACCTTGACGAGGGTATGGATAAGGTACGTGAGATTTTGACCCAGTACCCCATCAAGACCCGTCTTAACTTGAAGGGTACGCTTATCGTAGCACGCGACATCGCTCACGCTCGCAT
>JAFZFR010000077.1 GCA_017555805.1 Alistipes sp.
ATCCCCCGACTTGCACAGCAAGGCGATGGGGATCCTCCCGTAAATTGCACTGCAATACATCTATTGAGTGGAGGATTAATCCTCATTCGAGGCTTTTCCTCCTCGCGGCTCGGCAAAGTATGCAAGCATCCTCTGCTCTCGGTCCGCAGCGTCGATTGCCTTCGCCACCCTTTAGGTGTCGGGTAATGACATAATTATAATACTACAACACTAAAGTATATAATTCAGAAAAAATACCCAATATACAATTTAACATAAGATAAATATTATACAAAATATGAAATTATTTTTGTGTTAGGGTATTTATATAAAAAGGCACATCTTTTCTCATTGTTTATTCGGTTACAATTCCTGTGCGGGCAAATCTGCGGCAAGCATTTCCGGCTTCCTTGACCTTATATATAATATAGTAATCGAGTGCACTACGCGAAAATATTTTTACAATCATTTCCGCAGTACTAATCTTCTCGTTCAAATCTTCTCTCGCAAAAAAAAAGAGGCCATCCGACCTCTCCATCTATGCTGGAATACCCAAATAAAATTTAACATAATTATATCGGGTAAAATTCGCTTATCAAAAATCTCGCAACAGCAGGCGAGAATTTTCCGCGATTAAATTTTCCGTTGGCGCGACATTTTCTGCTCGCGAGATAAATTATCTCACCTCGTAACTCTCGAATGTGTGATCGTCGAAGAGAACGATGATGCGTTTCACGCCGCGCGATGAACCAGCCGCTGCGTGGATGATTTTCTCTGCCGCGAAAGTTGGTTGCTCCATTCGTGGCGAGGAACTCTCCAAAGTGGGCGCCTCACCAAAGTCGAGTGTTGGCGCTGACACCATCTCCTGGAAACCCTCCGTGAGCGCAGAATTTGTCGGCTCGGCAGAGGAACGATACATCTGTTCGCTGTCGAGCAACAACCAGTCGGGGTTGATGTTTGGAAATCGCTTCAGGATTTTCTGCAAGAGATCGAAGCTCGGATTGTTTCGTCCCGAGATGATATGAGAGATTCCTGACGAGCGAATGCCGAGAAGTTCAGCGAGTCTGCTGGCTGTTAACTTCTCTGAATTCATCAATTTCAACAATTTTTCGCGCATAATCGTAATTTTTCACAAATATAAAACATTTTTCTTTTGTAAACAAGCAAAACTCTACAAATGTAAATGAATAAATGTTGTTAACAATCGTTACAAGTGTAACCATTACAATTACGATAAAATTGCTGAATAGGATTAATATAATGTATCATTATAGTTAAATACGGCAAAATCGCTGAAAATGTAGCATATACACACATAAAATACTATGATATTGTAGATATACGCCCAATATGGCTCAAATACGCTCTAATGCTAATATTTAAGATTAAATAAAATGTGCAAATCGCTGAAAATATGCGCTTTATATAGTGTAAATTTAGTATTTGAACTAACCTGTGTTGGCGTAAAATCTGGCGATTACACCACCTGCTCCACTATTGCCAAATGTGTAATATTAACAGTTGTAAACACGCTTATGATATTACAAAAGTGTAAAATAAAGATAATGAACAAATGTAATCGCGTTACAAATGTGTACACAAATGTAAAAAGGAGGTCATTATATTACATTTTTAACATACATCCACCCCACTATAATCCCGAAATTGTTGATAAATTGCTGACGCTTTAGATTATGTTAAATAATAAATAAAGCAGGATAGTATATAATCGACTACCCTGCTTGTTATCAGTAAGTTATAAAGTTGTAAACAGTCTGTTTACAGCGCTATTGATGCAGCTATTTCGGCGAACTCTTCTGGAGTTAATTTGAGCTTTTCGCGCTTAAAATCGACATCTTTTTCCTCATTCATAGGTATCAAATGGATGTGTGCGTGCGCTACTTCGAGTCCCAGAACAATCATTGCTACCTTTTTGCATCCTGTTTGCTCCTTGATTTTGTGCGCTACCCTTTTGGCGAATTTTACCATGCCTGCGAGGGTCTCATCGTCGAGGTCGAAGATGTAGTCCACCTCCACTTTTGGCACCACCAGAGTGTGGCATTTTGCCAATGGATTGATGTCGAGGAATGCGTAGTAGTTTTCGTCCTCGCCTACCTTATAGCTGGGAATCTCGCCCGCTATAATCTTTGAAAATATTGTTGCCATACGATATTTGATTTTGTTTGTACTTTTCGGGATGTGTGCGCGCCTTTGCCAGTAGCGGATGAATGCCACCACCTATGCGCTAATACTGCTTGAATTTTGGCTCAAGTATTTCTGCATAGATAACGGCCTTCTCGATTGAGAAATCCTCCACCATACGCTCCACCTCGCTCTTTGGTGCGGGGGTGTCGCTGGTTGGGTGTGTCGTTGGTTGCTGCTTTTTAGGCGCAGCGTTGCTTGTCTGGTATGTAGCACTACCCTGCTGGCTGCGCTGCTTTGTTTGCGCTTTTGGCTTTGGTGCTGGGCGCGTAGGTGTTTGAGCCGCTATATTGCCCTCTAACTCCTTTACTCGGCGTTCAAAGTCGCGTCTTGCATCCTCTATGGTGCGGCGCTCAACGGGGCGAGTCGTTAATCTTCGCTGTGCGGGTTGCGTAGGCACTTGAGGTGGAATCTCACCCTTCAACTCCTTCATGCGACGCTCAAATTCGCGCCTAATGTCATCTGCTGTGGGTTGCTCGCTCTGACTCTTCTTACCCTCATTAGCAATCTCGTTGCGCTTTATGAGTGCAACGATACCCATGAAAAGAAAGAATATCCAGAAACTGCCCATTTTGTTAGTTATTTACGCGTTTGACACTATCCATACCCTTAATGCGGCGCAAGCGCTCCTGAACGGCGTTCAGACTCTCTGCATCACGCACATAGAGGCTCAATTTGCCCTCGAAGATGCCGTCGTGCGACTGGATGTTCACCTGACGCATATTGATGCTGAAATCGTTTGTAACGACATTTGCAAGGTCCACCAATACACCCATGCGGTCGATGCCGACAATCTCGATTGTCACGAGCGACGACTGCGTCTTGAACTGCGACCACTGGATGGCCTCCTTTACGATGCACTCACCGTGCTGCGATGCCAGGCGGTTGAGTTCGTCACAAGTAGCCTTATGAACGAAAATCTTGTGCGTTAGAGGGTCTTTGAAGCCTACCACGCTATCGCCAGGCAATGGGTGGCAGCACTCCGCCACAACGAGTTCGGGCTCGTCGGTGCTCTCCTTTGTGCTCTTGCCGTCGGTGAGGTCATCATCACCCTCCTCCTCCTCGTCCTTGATAAAGAGTTTCCAGAACTTGAGAATCTTGTTCTGCGAGTTGGTCTTGATAATCTTCTCGAGGTTGTCGAGCGAGACGATGCCCGCGCCAATCTTGGTGTAGAGTTCCTCCTTGTTATTGCTTTCGTAAGCCGCTATAAGTTTGCGAATTACGCGATTGTTAGGCGTGATGTTGAGTTTTGCCAACTGCTCCTCGAGCATCTGCATACCGCGCTGGTAGTTGTGCTCCTGCTCGCGCTTCATAAAACTCTTGATGGCGCGCTTCGCCTTGGCCGTCTGCGCCTGGTCGAGCCATTCGGTCTTTGGCTTTGCTGACTCTGCCGTGATAATCTCCACCTGGTCGCCACTATTCAGCACGGTGGTGATTGGCATAATCTTATGGTTGATTTTTGCACCAATAGCGCTGTTGCCAATCTTGTTGTGAATCTCGTAAGCAAAGTCGATTGCGGTAGCACCATAAGGCAACTTCTTTGCCTCGCCTTTTGGCGTAAATACCGTAATTTCAGATGTGTAGAGCGATAACTTAAAGTTATCCAAGAAGTCCACAGCGTTCTCCGTAGGACTGTCCAACGCGGTGCGAATCATCTTCAACCACTTGTCGAACTCGTCCTCGTTGTGCGAGATTGTTGCGTGCTTGTACTTCCAGTGAGCGGCAAAACCGCGCTCGGCTATATCCTCCATTCGCTGGGTGCGAATCTGCACCTCCACCCAAATGCCGTCGGGACCCATCACTGTAGAGTGCAGAGCCTCATAACCATTCGCTTTTGGCATCGAAATCCAGTCGCGCAGGCGGTCGGGCTTTGGGGTGTAAATATCTGTTATGGATGAATATATCTGCCAGCACTGGGTCTTTTCCGATGGGAACGCCAATGGCTGGAACACGATGCGAATTGCAAAGAGGTCATAGACCTCCGAGAATGGAATCTGCTTGCGAATCATCTTCGACCAGATTGAGTATGCGCTCTTCACTCTGCCCGAAATCTCATACTGGATGCCATTCTTGTTGAGCGCCTCGATGATTGGCGCGTTGAACTTGCGGATGTACTCCTCGCGCGCTGCCGAGGTCTCGTTTATCTGGCGTGTAATCTCCTCATACTCCTTGGGGAAGCGGTACTTCATACACAAATCCTCAAACTCGGTCTTAATGGCATACAAGCCGAGTCTATACGCCAGTGGCGCAAAGAGATAGAGTGTCTCGCCCGTGATTTTAATCTGCTTGTTGTGGGGCATTGAGCCCAGTGTACGCATATTGTGCAGGCGGTCGGCAATCTTGATAAGGATTACGCGTACATCGTCCGATAATGTGAGCAAAACCTTGCGGAAATACTCCGCCTGACGCGATGTGTCGGCATTGAATACGCCCGACATCTTGGTGAGTCCATCGACCATAGTGGCAATCTTCTTGCCGAAGATATGCTCCATATCCTCCACCGTATATTCGGTATCCTCCACCACATCGTGCAACAAAGCAGCAACGACCGACTTGACTCCCAAGCCGATCTCATCAACTACTATCTTCGCTACTGCAATAGGATGCAGGAAGTAAGGCTCTCCTGAACGGCGCCTTACCCCCTGATGTGCCTCTTTTGCGAGGAAATATGCTCTTTTAATGAAATTCCAGTCCTCTTCGCTCTTGCAAATCTTCTCGCAGGAGCGTTGCAAATCTTGCCAATGGCTCTCAATCAGAACCTCATCCTCTGCAGTGTAGTTCATAGTCGCTATTTTTTCTGTGTCATAGCCTCACGCAACTTCTCCTCAATCTCTGCGCGAAGCTCCTCATTTGTCGAAAGTAACTCCTTCACCGAGTCGCGTCCCTGACCAATCTTCTGGTCGCCGTAAGAGAACCACGATCCCGCCTTGCGGATAATGCCGTAATCAACACCCAAATCAACTATCTCGCCAATCTTTGAGATGCCCTCGCCGAACATAATGTCGAACTCGGCACGCTTGAATGGAGGTGCCACCTTGTTCTTCACCACCTTCACCTTGGTGCGTGTGCCGAGCTGCTCCTCGCCATCCTTGATCACCGATGCGCGGCGGATGTCGATACGCACACTTGAGTAGAACTTCAAGGCGTTACCACCTGTGGTGGTCTCTGGGTTGCCATACACCACACCAATCTTATCACGCAACTGGTTGATGAAGATACATACGGTCTTGGTCTTCGAGATGCTGGCTGTGAGCTTACGCAATGCCTGCGACATCAAACGAGCCTGCAAACCCATCTTCGAGTCTCCCATCTCGCCCTCAATCTCCGCCTTTGGTGTCAAGGCTGCCACAGAGTCGATTACGATGATATCGATGGCGCTTGAGCGAATGAGCGAGTCAGCAATCTCCAATGCCTGCTCGCCGTTGTCGGGCTGTGAGATGAGCAGATTATCGACATCCACGCCCAATTTCTGCGCGTAGAACGAGTCGAATGCGTGCTCTGCGTCGATGAACGCTGCGATACCGCCTGCCTTCTGTGCCTCGGCGATAGCGTGGATTGCGAGTGTGGTCTTACCAGATGACTCTGGACCGAAAATCTCGATAATTCGACCCTTTGGGTAACCGCCCACGCCCAACGCAACATCCAATGTGATTGAACCTGTTGGGATTACTGGGATGTCGGTCACAGCCTCGCTGCTCATACGCATAATAGAACCCTTGCCGAAGTCCTTTTCAATCTTATCCATCACCGCGCTCAACACCTTGAGCTTGTCGGGATTTACCTGTACTTTCTCTGCCATATTTCTTTTGTTTTTTAATCTTGTTAAGTGAAGCGGTTGATTTCGCAACTACTTCTTGTCCAATTCGTTAATAATCTGACGGAAATGCTCCGCCGTTTTTACTTTATCAAAGATGTGGGTTATGCGACACTCCTCGTCCAGCAGGAAGGTCTTTCTTGCCACACCCATATATTTTCTGCCGTACATCGACTTCTCGACCCACACGCCATACGCCTCACACATCACCTTCTCGGTGTCGGCGAGCAGCGTGAAGTTCAACTCGTGCTTCGAGCAGAAGTTTTGATGAGAACGCTCGCTGTCGGGGCTCACACCCACGATGCGGAAACCACGCTCGGCGAGTGCCTCCTTGCCATCACGCAGACTCTTTGCCTCGAGTGTACATCCCGAGGTGTTGTCCTTGGGATAGAAGTAGAGCACCGTCTTGCTGCCCTTGAGGTCTGCGAGCGACAATGTGTCGCCATTTTGCGTTTGTAGTGTGAAGTCGGGCGCTGTGTCCCCTATCTTTAATTCCGCCATAACAGTTTCTAAAGTGAGAATAATATTCCAAAGTTAAGAATTTTTCTTGATTTATCATCAAGTTTGGCGCCTTTTTTCGTTCTTGCACTTGAAAAATCTTATTCTACCAATCTTTTTTGCCACCTATCAAATAGAGTAACACATTGGCTGCCATAGCCACAAAGACCAATACTGCAAACATTGCCCGTTGGTTTTAGTGTGCCCTGCTGGTGGTTAGTCCCACATCATCACGGTCTGCACCTGCTCCTTGAACTCGCGCTCCGAGGTGTTCAGGCGGCGGTTGCACGCTGGGCAGCGGATCGGCATCTCGGTCTCGACATAACTCTCGCAGCCTACGCATCGTGGCATCATACCCATTGACTCGTCTTGGCTGTAGTTGAACTCTGCACCGCAGTGGCGGCACTTAATCTTGTAAGCAATTCCCATAGTAGTAAGGTTTTATGCGGTTAATACTCTTGTTATCTGTGTTCGTGAAAAAGCGACTAACGCTGTGATTATCTTTGTTTCACAGTGCAAAAATGACCCTATTTTGTGACAACTTGTGACACAAGAAAAATATTTTCACAAAAAGTGCAAAAAATCTACTTTTCTGTGCGAAAAACGGCTTGAAAATGGGTGTGAAGCGGGTGCAGATGGACAAGATTGATGCTTTGGATGGCGTAATACGGGCGTATGCAATGCGGAATGTAGCACTGCATATCATATATGAAATAGGTATCGTGTGAGGTGACTCCCCTACTCTTTGTTGGTTGTTTGTCTTGAGGGTTTGTTGTTTACTTGCTTTCGGCGTCAGAGAATCCCATATTGTACATATAGTCCCTCAATTCGTTGCGTGTTGCCAGGCGGCAGTAGAGATACTCGCTGGGGAGTCTGTACCAGGATTGGAAGGTGCTTAAGTCGGTTGTACAATGCTCCAGACAGATTGTATCATCCTCTGTCTTGTCGTAGAATCCCCATAGGCTGCTCTCTTGTGGGCAGGTCGGGTCGCTCTGATGAAAAAGATATAGATCCCCAGCATTCAGGGATGAGAGACTTATCAATTCCAGTTTCTTCATCTTGTACAATTTTTAACAGTCAAATAGGTTTTGTTTTTCGTTTTCTTGGTCTTAACACGCTAATATTCAGCGATGCAGAGCAGATTTTTTCGGATTTTGATAACTAAATTTGCGCCTATTATAAATGGGTTGTTACAAGTTTATGTACAAAGATATATAATATTATAACAAAATGCAAAAAAAACTGCCCAACTTTGCAGTTGGACAGTTGAAAATCTTGCCTCTTCGCTCGACCTAAAAGTTGAAGTCGTAGGTGAAGATAGTCGCTACATTTGTGTCGATGTTCTTGTGGATGAGCTTAATACCCTGATAGTTAGAGAAATTGCTGATGCCCATTGTCTCCTCGTCAAGTTTGATGCTGGTATAGACCTGCTGAATATTGTTTGTTGTGGTGTCGCCAGCGTTGTCGTGGTAAACCTCCAACCAGAGATAGTTGTCAGTACCCTTGATGTTCTCGTAAATCTCCTTGAACATACCCTCGCGAGTTGGGTTGTATGCCACAATTACCGAGTGCTTGTAGTTGATTTCAGGTGACTGATAGAAGAGCAACTCGAGTGTCACATACTTGCGCTTTGGGGTGTATGCCACGCCATTGATGGCAATCTGGTCGTCGTGGTCCTTCAATGTATTCTTGATTGACTCGTCGGTTGTGAGTTTAATCAACTCGCTTGACACATCCTGCATAGCGTTGATTGCGATGCTCTTGTCGTAACCCTCCTTGGGCTCGCCGTCGTAGTAGAAGTAAATCAACTTACGCACCTCGCCGCGCAACTGTGCTGGCTCGGCTGGGAAGGTGATTGTCGAGCCGCCAGTGTTGGATGTAACATAGGCAGTCTCGCCGGTGTCAAACTCCACATAGTATGGGGTGTTGTATGAGCCGTCCACGATGGTGACAATCTTCGCATCGTCACTCTCCTTCTGCTCCCACTGTGCAAGATTGAGGCACGAAACGCTCATAAACATTGTAGCAAACGCCACAAAAAATAATCCAAAGGTCTTTTTCATATAAAAGGTTTTAATTTTTTCTCTATTTTTAGAACGCAAATATACTGAAAATATTATATGTGGAAAACTTTGCTGTGAAACTTTTTATTTTGGAACAAAAAAATCCGACACCTCGAATGATGTCGGATAATTTTTATGTGATGTTTATTGTTTATTCTTACGCTGTTTGTCTGCCATAACAGAGCCATCAGACTCCAACTTCCCCACTACCGCCACAGGGGCAATCCGATAATCTGAAGGTGAGACATTAAGATTCTTAAAATATTCGTCGATTTTGCAGTAGGTCTTACCATTCTGTTCTATGCAGAAATCTACAAACACAACTCCGTATGGGCATACATCTGATTTGCCATCGCTTGATTTACCATTTTGCCAATACTCAACCGACGACATTATCACACGCTTAACCTCATCGGCAAACATTTTGTTGTATGGACCATTATTAATAATCTCAACATTATCCTTTGAGCGAATATTAAAACTCGCCATAACACGCCCTGTTATGCCCTGCTTTAGAGCCTCCTCAGGGTAACGCAGATTCTGCTGCAAATAGTCGCGGAAGCGATTTTTGCCTCCACCTTGAAATGTTGGGTTGGTAATGACTCTTGTTGCGAACTCTTCTGTGATAATTTGAGGCTCACCCTTTGCAACAACATCGAATTTCAAACGATGTGTTGTACTATAAGGTTTACCATCTCTTTTGGCGGGCGAAATCTTCCCCGGAGCACTCTGCATAAACTCCACTATTTGGTCAGCCAAGATATTTACCCAGATAGATTTATAGACGCTATGCAACGATATTTTACCCTCTGCGCTAATGTTGTACACAATATCTACCTCACCGCTAAAATCCTTTCCCTCCAACTCTCCGTAGGGTTTGTAGTTCTCCTTCACCCAAGCGTGCAGTCCCTCGATGTCGCCGCCGTTATACTTCGCTGGCTCCAACTCCAAGCCAAGAGGCGGGAATACTATGACAGGCTCCTCATTGATTGTCTTGGGTAATTCATCAGAGAAATCTTGATAAAAATCTACCAAGAAAATAATTAGAGAGCGCACCTTTTTGCCATTAACTTCAGCGGGTTGCCATTTGCCCTTAAGGCTCTTGATAACGCGCTTGAGTTCTTTGCTCATATACTCATCTACAAACATTACATCTTTATACGACGAGAGTGTACCATCAGTCTCAATAATAGCAGAGACGCTACAACTGCCCACATTGCCAAGTTTAATAGATCCTTTTGGCATCTTGACACTCTCTCTCACAAGTTTTTGCACCTCATTTACGCTCTTGCCGTCAAGAGTTGGGGCTTTTGAAAACCTGTTATCTGTCGCATAATAGATATCGCCAGAGTATTTTTCGCTCTTTTCCTCAATATCCTTTACAGGCGTAAGAGGGTCCTTTTCCATTCTGATTTTGAGGTGATTTCCCTGTTGGGAAGAAAATGGCGCATCATAGCCCTCTTTCTCTGCTCTAATATGCGCGAGTTTACCCGTAATCGTAGCGTTGCCATGCTTGTCGGTTATGGTTTGCTCTCCGCTCTCATAATCCTTAATCACGACACCCTCCATAGGTTTATTGTCGGCATCAACAATATTTATCTCCCACTCGGCTTTAGCCTCCCTCGCCCTCTTATACGCTGCAAGAAGCGAATCTTTCTGCACCTGAGTGAGCTCTGGAATCGCAATATCGCTCTTGCTATTCTTCGATTCCTGCTTTGATTTGTGATTAGGGTCTTTGTACATAACCGCAGTAGCAGAGATGGACTTTCCATCCGCCATTGTCTCCAGACGAATTTTGCTCTGGCTGTACCCCTCCTTGATAGCCCGAAAATCGTGGTCAAGACTATTCTCAAAAAGAGTTTTTCCATCCTTGTCGGTTACTGCTGAGATACCACTTGTAGTGCCAACAAGCGTCGCATCGGCAATAGGATTACCATCGCTATCGATAACCGAGGCATAGATATTATGTTTGGTCTCGCCCTTTAACTTCTCCTGCGTAGATTTAGCCCACGCCATAGATTTCTCAACCGCCTGTTCTTCGCCGTGCAGAGGTGATTTCACCAGCAGACATAGCACCTCGTCTGACACTCCGCTAACATTATATGTTAGATAACTCTCCTTCTCGACAACAAGATCTTTCGCAGTACAATTAATCTTCGCACGACCATTTTTATCTGTTGTGGTGCAGTTTTTGTCATTATCCTTCTGCTTGATGGTAACACCCTCCAAAGGCTGACCATCATCATCCCACACGATAACATTTAGAGTGTTTTTACCCATCTTTGAGGCATCTTTCTTTTGATTAGCCGCTGCCTTGAGTTTGTCATAATAAAAATCAGGGTATTTGAACAATACAGTGAGTTCGTTATAACCATCCTCTCCGATGTGCTTAAGCATAGAGGTGGAAAGGTTATATCCATCCTTTTCAATATCCAAAGGCTCGGAGATATTCTTTTGCAGAATAGCGTGACCATCACGATTGGTGTAGAGTACCTTTTTACTCTCACGACAGAGGATTCGTGCATTTGCAATAGGATTATTGTGGTTATCGACTACGGTAAAGTAGTAGTTGATTTTTTCACCCTCCTCAGCCTGCACTTCCTGCTCGATATATTGTGTGGCTTTTGCGCTAAAGGAGAAGGTACAGAGCAATAGAGCCACAATAGGCAATAGAGCGAGGACTCGAAGCAGGGCGTACCTGCTTTTTGAATTTGAAGTAATCATTTGAAATCGTTTTTTAGTTAATGAATCTCTTAAGCCATTAGCCACTTCCGGACTGTAACCAATTACGCTCTCAAGAATACTTTTCATATATATAGTTTTGTCATATCCTGTCGCTATCACATCACTATCAGCCTCATACTCGTGTACCTCGGCAAGCAGACGACGACTCACCCACACAAACGGGTTCCACCAGAGCAGGGAGCGCAACAACTCCATCAACAATCGCTCAAGCGAGTGTCGGTGACGGATGTGGCTACACTCATGCGCCACGATGGTGGCATCACATTCGCTCTGCGCATTGATGTAAATCGTTCCGAAGAACGAAAAAGATGAGATATTCTCTTTGGTGCGCACGATGCGTGGTGCAGACTCCTGCACTACCACTCCACCTCGATTCAAACGCCATATTTTGTAGAGTTGGCACAACACACCACCCAACAACACCGCTACGCCAAGCAGATATATAGCCCAGCAGACATCCTCCGCCTCAATTCTCCTTGGCGCAGACTCGGCAACCGCATCGGTGATTACAAAATCCTCCTTGATATAGATTGGTGCTGGCGGCGCGGTCATCGCTACGCTCTCTTTAGGCTCAACATAAATGGTCTCACCCTCCCATACGGGAATATCCAACAAAGGGATGACACAAGCGATGACAAGCGAAAGCAGCAGGGTCATTCGGCATATCAGAAATGCAACCCGACGCTCCAGGCAAAGGCGATAGAGAGTAAGCAGCACGCCGCTGCACACCATCACCTCTAACACATATATTATAATATCTCTCATTGCAGAATGATATTTTATTTTTTGCTCTTTTCCAGAATCTCCACCAACTCATTGACCTCGTTCACCGAGAGATTCTCATTCTGTGAGAAGAACGACACCATACCCGAAAACGAGCCTTCAAAGTAGTTATTCAACAACTCCGTCACAGCCAACTTGGCGTGCGCCTCGCGCGAAATAAGAGGAAAATAGGTGTAACTCTTACCCTCCAAGCGGCAATCAATGTACTCCTTCGACTTTAAGATTTTAAGGAAGGTGGCAATGGTTGTGTATTTTGGTTTTGGCTCTGCCATCAACTCGATAATCTCCCCGCAAGTAGCCTCGCCCAATGCCCATAAAGCCTGCATTACCTCTTCTTCACCCTTTGTTAATGTCTGTCTGTTTCTCATAATAGCCTATTATTTTATGTTTTACACTTATTTTTTCATCTGTTTAGCACTCTTCTACTATTTCTTTAGTACAAAACTATTACTAAATATTTAGAATAGCAAATTTTTCGGCGATTTTCTTACTAAAAAATTAAAACTTGTACCGTAATTTGTTATTTTTCGAGCAAATTACTAATTTTGTTATATGAAAAATGTAGTTTTTGATTTAGGTCGTGTGGTCTTCGCGCAAGACCCCGCCAAGAGCACAGCAGAGTTCAAGCAATTCTTCTCGTATGTGTCACTAACGCCGATGCCCCAGTTTTGGGTGGACTACGATATGGGCGTTTTGTCAATCGACCAGGTGGCAGCCGAGCTGGCTGTCTACCGAGGTGTGGAGCCCGCCTTCGCACGCGAGATGATTCAGATTGCCATCGGCAAGCAGGAGACCATCGCCCCTACCGCGGAGTTGATTGCCGACCTCAAGCAGGCGGGATACCGACTCTATGTGCTCTCGAATATGTCGCGTGAGTTTATCGACTTCCTGCGTGAGCAGGAGGTGTACGCCAACTTCGATGGCGATGTGGTGTCGTGTGAGGTGGGAGTTGTGAAGCCTATGCCCGAGATCTACGATGTGCTGCTGGAGCGCTTCTCGCTTGAGCCTTCGGAGACAATTTTCATCGACGACAGACGCGAAAACATCGATGCGGCAGAGGCGAAAGGCATCTCGGCATTCCACTTCGACCGCAATGATTATGCGGGCAGCTGCGAGCGTCTGCGCGAGATACTTTTGTAATCAATAAAATTGCTAATTCGCAAGAAATTACTAATTTTGCGACTGAAAAGAGTAATATTAACCATTTAAAAAGACTTAAATATGGGATTCTTGAAGGAATTTAAGGCGTTTGCTATGAAGGGCAATGTGATGGATATGGCTGTCGGTGTTATCATCGGTGGTGCATTCGGTAAGATTGTTACTTCTGTTGTGAACGACATCATTATGCCTCCTATCGGTTTGCTCGTTGGCGGTGTTGATTTCACCGATATGAAGTTCACAATGAAGAAGGCTGTTTTGGACGCTGCTGGCGAGATCGTGAGCCCAGCCGTTACTTGGAACTACGGTGCTTTCATCCAGCAGGTAGTTGACTTCACCATCTTGGCATTCTGTGTGTTCTGCTTGGTGAAGGCTATCAACTCACTCAACCGCAAGAAGGAGGAGCCTGCTCCAGCACCAGCACCTGCTCCAGAGCCAGAGCCAACAAAGGAGGAGTTGCTCTTGGCGGAGATTCGCGACCTTTTGAAGGAGCGCAAGTAAGCGTCGCTTGAGCATAAAAAGAAAAAGGTTTTGCTTTCGGGCAAAACCTTTTTTGTGTCTGTATGTTTGCGACGGAGCCTTCTTTCGCGCTACTCCATGGAATTAATCTTCTCCCCCACTATTCTCGCCGCAATCTCCACATAGTCGGCACAAGGACGACGCTTGTAATACTCGCCCGTGCGTGGTGAAGGTGTCGGGTCATCCTTCTGCTGCGTCAGACCCAGTAACTCGCGACATACTATCGAACCATTCTCCAGTCGGAACTCCTCGGCAAGCGCCTGCACCGTAGCGTATAACTTCTTCTTGCTCTCGTTGTCGTTGGGCAATGCATTTGGCGCGAGAAAACCCGCCACCATCGTCATACCGCTCACAGCGCCGCACACCTCACGCAAACGACCCATACCGCCACCAAAAGGCGCCGCCACCGTCGCCGCAGCCTCCTCGCTCATCGCCGCCACATCGCGATAGGCAATAAACACCGCCTGCGCACAATTATATCCACCCAGAAACAACTCCCTCGCCTGCTTCGCCCTCTGCTCAATATCTACTTTCATAATAAATTAAGTTTTATAATGGGAATTTCACATCTTTATCGAAGAGAATACCATTTGCAGTTTGCATCAATGAATAGAGCATACTTCGATTATAGACCTCATTGAATTTCCATCGTTGCTGAATGACATTCTTCAGTTTAACATATCGTTGCTGCCAACTATTTTCGATGCCTGACGAGTGAAGTGCATTTTGGTAAAGAGTATCTTCCCAAATCTTGTTGGCATATTTCGCATCGGTAGTCAATCCAATGCCATTAATATCCAAACCAAAGTGTTCGATACAAATATGGTTAATGGCTGCAACAAACTTGTCCACTCCCGCCTCAACGCATTTCGAGTTAAACTCTTTCCAATCAACATTATCACGCTCTTTTTCAACGAGATACTTCCAATCAAGCAGATGGCGCAAGTTGATGCTTTCATAAAGAAAGTGATGCATCATATGAAGGATGGTGAACATTGCCTGAAATTGAGACGAAGGAAGATGTATATTTGACCCATCAATTTTCTTCTCGCTTGCAATAATCTTCAATAGATATTTTTCCAATCTTTTGTTGCGGCTGTTACCTCTTAAAACCAAAAAGAAACGATGGTTCTCGATGGTTAAACCTTTGTAGGAAATCTGCGAATGGCGATAGTCGTAAGGATCATACTTCGCTCCAATCTCTGCGGCAAGAGTATTTGCCCGCTGGAAATCATCGCCCATCCAACAATCAAAATCACCGCATTCACGCAATTCGGGTCGCGGATAGTATTGACTCAATGAGAGACCCTTAAGGCTGTAAACCTCAATGCCTCGGCTTGCCATCACATCGGCAAATTCAAACGATAACTCTTTTCTTTTGTTATATTGCTTGACGATATTCTCGGCAGCTAATGCCCAGCGGAGTTTCAACTCTTTGGGCAATGAAGATCTATCTAATTTTCCCTGTTCGATATTCTTCATCACCTCATTCCATATGAAAGCAGTTAACCCTTGCATTTTTGCAAGGGTAAAAAGCTGCTGGAAATTCGATGTTGTGAGAAAATCGACAATATTAGATGACATATCCCCTATCTTCCCTCGTACATGTTTTCATAATACTTCTGGTAGTCGCCAGAGGTGACATTGTCCATCCACTCCTGGTTGTCGAGGTACCAGCGGACGGTCTTCTCGATGCCCTCCTCGAACTGGAGCGATGGCTCCCAGCCAAGCTCCTTCTGCAACTTCGTAGAGTCGATTGCGTAGCGAGCATCGTGGCCGAGGCGGTCTGTCACATAGGTGATGAGTTCCAGTGAGTGACCCTCTGGGTTGCCCAGCAGGCGATCAACGGTCTTGATTACCACCTTGATGATGTCGATGTTCTTCCACTCGTTGAAGCCGCCGATGTTGTATGTCTCGGCAATCTTGCCATCGTGGAAAATCACATCAATCGCGCGTGCGTGGTCCTCAACGAACAACCAGTCGCGTACATTCTCACCCTTACCATACACTGGCAGTGGCTTGCGCTGGCGGATGTTGTTGATAAACAGGGGGATGAGTTTCTCTGGGAACTGGTAAGGACCATAGTTGTTCGAGCAATTTGTCACGATTGTTGGCATGCCGTATGTGTCGTGATAAGCGCGCACGAAGTGGTCTGATGACGCCTTTGAAGCCGAGTATGGCGAGTGTGGGTTGTACTTCGTTGTCTCATAGAAGAAGTCGTCGCCGTACGCCAGGTGGTGCTCCGATGATGAGGCTGTTGTTGAGAATGGAGGCTCGATACCCTCTGGGTGGTTCATCGAGAGTGCTCCGTAAACCTCGTCAGTCGAGATGTGGTAGAAGCGCTTGCCCTCGTAGCCCTCTGGCAATGACTCCCAGTAGAGTTTTGCTGCCTGCAACAACGCCAAAGTACCCATCACATTGGTCTTTGCGAAGGTGAATGGGTCCTTGATTGAACGATCGACATGACTCTCTGCCGCGAGGTGAATGATGCCGTCAATCTTCTCGTCCTGCATCAACTTGAAGAACGCGTCGAAGTCGCAGATGTCCATCTTCACGAACTTGTAGTTTGGCTTATCCTCAATATCCTTCAAGTTTGCGAGGTTGCCCGCGTAGGTGAGTTTGTCGAGGTTGATGATGTTGTACTCTGGGTACTTGTTCACGAAAAGACGAACTACATGGCTACCGATGAAGCCTGCACCGCCTGTGATAACTATATTTTTCATAATCGTTTCAGTATTAGTGTGTTATTGTTGTTTTGCGAGGCGCTGCATGCAGTAGAGCATCGAGTCGCGCCAGTGTGGAATCTCGATTCCGAATGTTGTCTTTATCTTGGTCTTGTCCAGCACCGAGAATGGAGGACGAGTCACCTTCGATGGGAACTCGTTTGAGTGGCAAGGCTGCACACGACACTCGTGACCCGCCGCCGCGCCAATCTCCGTTGCGAAGTCGTACCACGAGCAAGCGCCCTCGTTTGAGAAGTGATATACACCCTCGTTGCCCTCGTAAATCTCTCCCTCGATGATTGAGAAGATTGCCAGCGCAAGGTCGCCCGCATAGGTTGGCGTACCCACCTGGTCAAAGACTACATTAAGAGCCTCTTTTTCGGCAGTCAGACGCAACATTGTCTTAAGAAAATTGTTGCCAAACTCCGAGTAGAGCCACGCTGTGCGGATGGTGATAGCCTTTGCGCCCACCTCGGCGATAGCCTGCTCGCCCATAAGTTTTGTGCGACCATAGACGCCCAATGGGTTTGTAGGCATATCCTCGGTGCGAGGTGTATTGCCCTCTGCACCAAACACATAGTCGGTTGAGATGTGGAACAGCGTTCCATCCACAGCCTTCACTGCCTCGGCGAGATTCTTCACTGCTGTTGCGTTAATCAGCGTCGCCGTAGCCTCATCATCCTCCGCCTTGTCCACATTGGTGTAGGCAGCGCAGTTTACGATGATGTTCACACTGTTCTCCTTGGTGAATGCCATCACGGCATCCTTGTCGGTGATGTCTAACTCCGCTACATCAGTGAAGATGTAGTTGTTGGGCGACACCGCGCCGAGACGACGCATCTCGTTGCCCAACTGACCGTTAGCACCCGTTACAAGTATATTCTTCATACTATTCAAACTCTGGGTAAAGGTTTACATTATAGTCAAATGGAGAGTCAAAATCCTTCAGGCACAAGTGCTTGATGTCCTTCTCCGACAGAACGGCGTTCTCGGTTGGAATCTGCCAGTCGATGCCGAGGCTCTCGTCCTTGATGCTGATGCCGCCGTCGGCCTCTGGGGCGTAGAAGTTATCGCACTTATACTGGAAGATGGCAGTCTCGCTCAACACCGCGAAGCCGTGAGCAAAGCCGCGTGGCACGAAGAACTGACGGTGGTTATCCTCCGAGAGTTCAACGGCTACATGCTGTCCGTATGTTGGCGAGCCCTTGCGAATATCAACGGCAACATCCAATACTCTACCCTTCACGCAGCGCACCAACTTGCTCTGGGTGTAAGGCGGACGCTGGAAGTGCAGGCCGCGCATCACGCCATAACTTGACATACTCTCGTTATCCTGTACGAAGTTAATCTTACGCACCTTCTCCTCGAACTCACGCTGTGAGAAACTCTCGAAGAAGTAGCCGCGCGCATCCTTGAATACCTTTGGCTCGATGATTACCAAGCCCTCTATCGCTGTCTTGATTACCTCCATCTCGTTAAAAATTTGGGATTACTGCGTCCTTGTACTCGTCAATTAACTTCAGCAGGTACTGACCATACTGATTCTTGAGCATTGGCTGTGCCAACTCACGCATACGCTCATCTGAAATCCAGCCCTGACGATATGCGATGCCCTCCAGACAAGCCACCTTCAAGCCCTGACGCTTCTCCAATACCTCGATGTATGTCGAAGCCTCCGACAATGAGTCGTGTGTGCCAGTGTCCAGCCACGCAAAGCCTCTGCCGAGGGTCTGTACCTTCAGTTCGCCATCGTTCAAGAATTGCTGATTGACGGTCGTAATCTCATACTCGCCGCGTGCCGAAGGCTTGATGTTTTTGGCAACCTCAACAACCTTGTTTGGATAGAAGTACAAGCCGACAACGGCGTAGTTGCTCTTTGGGTTGGCTGGCTTCTCCTCAATCGAGAGGCAGTTGCCCTCCTTGTCAAACTCCGCCACGCCATAACGCTCTGGGTCGTTCACCCAGTAACCGAATACGGTCGCCTTCTTCTCCTCGTCAGCCGTACGAACAGCCTCCTTGAGCATATCGGTGAAACCCGCGCCATGGAAGATGTTGTCGCCCAACACCAGGCAAGCGCTGTCGTCGCCGATAAAGTCAGCACCGATAGTGAACGCCTGCGCCAAACCATCTGGCGATGGCTGCTCGGCATACTCGAAGTGCACGCCATAGTCCGAACCATCACCCAGCAAGCGCTTGAAACCAGGCAAGTCATAAGGCGTCGAGATAATCAGAATCTCGCGAATACCCGCCAACATCAACACCGATATTGGATAATAAACCATCGGCTTGTCATAGATTGGCATCAACTGCTTGCTGATACCCTTCGTGATCGGATACAATCGCGTACCACTACCACCTGCCAATACAATTCCTTTCATATATCAAATTTAATTAATTATTTCAAAAATTAGTAAAGAGCCTCGTATGAAGATGTAATTTTTCTCCAAGTATATTCACTCTCGGCAATCTTTTTCATCATTGTACCGTCAAGACCGTCGCTTTGTAGTAAATTAACAAGATCTTCCTCTGACTTCCAATAGTATGCTTTTTCTTGTGTGCTAGCTCTGTTATAGACAACATCATAACATAAAATCGGGCATCCGAAGAACATAGCCTCAACTAATGATGGGTTGGTTCCTCCTGCGCTATGACCGTGAACATACAAGGAAGTATTTGCTCTTAAAACATACAAAGTTTGAATGTCGTATATTGGATCCAATAAAAGTATGTTACTATAATCTTGATACTTATTTTTTAATGCTCTGCCATATTTATTTCTATTCCAATTCCCGATAAATACCATTTGCATTTTGGTTTGAGCAAATGACTTCAATATTATATGGCAATTATTTTCTGGTTCAATTCGGCATACAGAAATAGCATAATCATTACTTTTAAGATTATACTTTGCTAAAACTTGTTTTTCTTCTTCCTTCGAAGGTTGCTCCTGAATAGCGTGGTCTCCACCATAGGCAACCAATTCGGATTGCCTACCATACTCTTCTAGAATATAATCTTGTATTCCCTTGTTATCTGCAATAATTTTATCCGCATATTTGACCGCCATTCTTTCCGAAAACTTCAAAAATCTCTTAGCCAAACTACCCCACTTGTTTCGTCGATACTCTAAACCGTCAATATTAATTAGCAAACATTTGCTTGGAAAAAGCAGTCTATATATTGGTAAAAAACAACTTCCCGATACTCCCAATATTAGGATAACATCACTTACATATGTCGCCCAAAGAAGTGATATTATATCATAGGGAATACTTTGAAATCCATTAGCCCTTAACGGAAGATACTTCAATGTAGCATTCTTGTAAGTTTTTAACTGCGTTGAATAAGCTGTTGAACTACAAAATACCGTATATTGGACTCTTTCATCAGAGTAATTGTCAATAAGATTCTCTACCAATGACTCAAAACCTCCATAATTAGCAGGCA
>JAFZFR010000078.1 GCA_017555805.1 Alistipes sp.
GAGTCTTTTGGCTCGTTGAAATCTTCCTTACATCATTACACAATAAACCACCAATCTCATCCGTTTTAAATAAAAAACCACTCTGCGTTCAATTTTTTTTTGCCGAAAAAATTTGGAAAATTCGCGGGGGGGGTAAATTTGCGGGAAATATACTTTAAACAACAAAACATACTATGAAGAAACTACTTATCATTGCCATTGCGGCACTCGCAATGGTGGGTTGTAGAATTGAGGACATCCCAAGCGTATCGTTCCCAAACGAGAATTACACCGTATCGAGCAAGGGCGGCGAGTTGATAATTCCCGTAAACTCAACTGGAGTGGATCGTGTAACTATCACATACCAAAGCGGTATGGATGCGTGGGAGGTTGATCCCGAGACTGGAGACCGCACCCCTGGCGGCTGGATTAAGTTGGTGAAGGTGATTGAGCGCCACGAATCAACCCGTGATCTGGCGCAATGGACATCAGGTATCTGCCTTGAGATTGAGTCCAACGATACAGGCGTTGAGCGCGAGGGTTATGTTACCGTCGAGAGTTTTCAGGCAAAGGCAAAAGTCACTATCAAGCAGGGCTTTTAACCCCACCCATCAAAACCACACTTTGGAGGCGTAGCGACAAGCAAATCTTATCAACAATATCCCATTCGGGTGCGCCACGCCTCCAAACTTACAGCCAAGGCTGTGTTTTCCCCTCATTGCGAAAAATCGCACACTACCCCACACTCAACTTTTTCCACCCACCGACCCAATCTTTTTCGCCTCTCATTTTGCATTATTAAATGAAAATCCATATATTTGTAAGTTGTAGAAACCAAACAAAATTATGGAGAAAAATAGTTGTGTTGTTGAGTTAAAAGGCGTATCAATCTACCACACCGACGGCGATGCCAACGCCCCCAAAAAGGAGGATGAATTGGTGCTGTCGGATGTAAATCTGCGCGTCGAGGCGGGCGAGATGGTCTATTTCATCGGTCGCGTCGGCAGCGGAAAGAGCACCTTACTTAAAACTTTATATGCCGAGGTGCAACTTCTTGAGGGCGAGGGATATGTCGTGGGTATGAATCTGCGTAATCTGCGTCGCAAGGATATCCCCTATCTGCGCCGCAAGATGGGCATCGTATTTCAGGATTACCAGTTGCTCGACGACAGAAATGTTTTCTTCAATCTCTACGATGTAATGAAGGCTACGGGCTGGGAGGACGAGACCGACATCCGCCGCCGCATCGGCGAGGTGCTGAACCTTGTCGGCCTGGAGAATAAGTCCTACAAGATGCCGCACGAACTATCGGGTGGCGAGCAACAGCGTCTGGTCATCGCGCGCGCCCTGCTCAACAAGCCTCGCCTGCTGTTGGCCGACGAGCCTACGGGCAACCTCGACCCAGTGACCGCTGACGAGATTATTCAATTGTTTCAGCAGATTTCAGCAAACGGATGCGCCATCATTATGTCCACCCACAACACCGCCCTTATCGAGCAATATCCAGCCCGCACGGTGATGTTTGCCAAGGGTCACATATCGGAGATTGACCTCGCAGAGAGTTTTACAGAGTAAAAAAATAGAAAATTTGAGCCTCTGCAATTTGCACAACTCAATAAAAAATGCTATTTTTGTACGATTTAACGATGCAAATGATAAAAACGAAATAATGAGTACTGAACAGGAGATTATCAAGAGAAACGAAGAGGAGTATTCGGCGTCGAATATTCAAGTCCTCGAGGGTTTGGAGGCCGTGCGTATGCGACCTGCAATGTATATTGGTGACATCGGCGAGAAGGGTCTGCACCACTTGGTGTATGAGGTTGTCGATAACTCTATCGACGAGGCGTTGGCTGGCTACTGTACCGATATCCAGGTGACTATCAACGAGGACAACTCTATCACAGTGAAGGATAATGGTCGTGGTATCCCTACCGACTATCACGAGAAGGAGGGAAAATCGGCTTTGGAGGTTGTATTGACAGTGCTCCACGCTGGTGGTAAGTTCGACAAGGGAAGTTACAAGGTGTCGGGCGGTCTGCACGGTGTGGGTGTATCCTGCGTGAATGCCCTCTCTACACTTTTGGTGGCGGAGATTCACCGTGGCGGCAAGATCTACAAGCAGACCTACAGTAAGGGTGTGCCTACATCAAAGGTTGAGATTTTGGGCGACTGCGAGGACCGCGGTACATCGGTTACATTCAAGCCAGATGGTTCAATCTTCACCTACACCACCGAGTATAAGTATGCTATCCTTGCGAAGCGTCTTCGCGAGTTGGCATTCCTTAACAAGGGCATCCACCTCACCCTCACCGATAAGCGCGTGAAGGATGAGGAGAGCGGCGAGTATCTCAGCGAGCACTTCTACTCAAAGGATGGCTTGAAGGAGTTTGTTCAGTATCTCGACTCTACTCGTGGCGAGCCTATCACCGAGAACATCATCTATATCGACACCGAGAAGAATGGTGTTCCTGTGGAGGTTGCTATGCAGTACAACAACTCATTCTCAGAGAATGTTCACTCATATGTAAATAATATCAACACCATCGAGGGTGGTACTCACCTCACTGGTTTCCGTACAGCCTTGACCCGTACTTTGAAGAAGTATGCTGACGAGTCGGGTATGCTCTCGAAGATTAAGTTCGAGATTTCGGGCGATGACTTCCGCGAGGGTTTGACTGCGGTTGTATCAGTAAAGGTTGCAGAGCCACAGTTCGAGGGTCAGACAAAGACCAAACTCGGTAACGATGAGGTTGCAGGTGCCGTAAATGGTGCTGTTGCTGCGGCGTTGTCACTCTACCTTGAGGAGCATCCAAAGGACGCGAAGGCTATCGTACAGAAGGTTATCTTGGCGGCTACGGCTCGTCACGCGGCGCGCAATGCTCGTGAGGCTGTTCAGCGCAAGACTCCGCTGTCGGGTGCTGGTCTGCCAGGTAAATTGGCCGACTGCTCAAGCCGCGACCGCTCTATCGCTGAGATTTTCTTCGTCGAGGGAGACTCTGCGGGCGGTACTGCAAAGCAGGGTCGCGACCGTAACTTCCAGGCGATTATGCCATTGCGTGGTAAGATTTTGAATGTGGAGAAGGCTCTCGAGCACCGCATGTGGGAGAACGAGGAGATCAAGAATATGTTTATCGCCCTCGGCGTAACAATCGGTACTCCAGAGGATAGCAAGGCGCTGAACCTTGAGAAACTCCGCTACGACAAGATTATCATCATGACCGATGCCGATGTCGATGGTGCACACATCGCAACATTGATGCTTACATTCTTCTTCCGCAAGATGAAGGAACTTATCGAGAACGGTCACATCTATATCGCAACCCCACCTCTCTACCTCGTGAAGAAGGGTAACCGCGAGCGTTACTGCTGGACAGAGTCAGAGCGCGACGCTATTGTCGAGGAGATGGGCGCAAAGGGTGTACACATCCAGCGATACAAAGGTTTGGGTGAGATGAACGCCCAGCAGTTGTGGGACACTACAATGAACCCAGAGACACGCATCCTGCGTCAGGTGAGCATCGAGAATGCAGCCGAGGCAGACCGCATCTTCTCAATGTTGATGGGTGACGATGTACCACCACGCCGCGAGTTCATCGAGAACAACGCTTGCTACGCCGACATCGACGCATAAAGAAACAATATAGCAACAAAAAGAGAAAGACTCTGCGTGGAGTCTTTCTCTTTTTTATTCCTAAAATATTCTAAAAAAAGTAAAACAAAAATGAGACATCCCTCGATGCCCCGGTGGCGGTACACGGTCACTGACCCTGTCCCTACACATTATATGTGCACTTCAAAGATACAAACATTTTTTCAAATCCAAGCAATATAGAGAAAATTATTTCTTTTCTGAAAGAGAACAAACGCTACAAGCATCTCATCTATGGTCTTCTTGAATGCTTGTTTTAGATGTTTTCTATGTTATGCCACAAGGTGCTCAATCAAAATCTTGCAACCCATCACCAGCAGAACAATTCCGCCGACAATCTCCGCCTTTGACTTGTAGCGACAACCGAAGATATTACCGATACGCAGACCCACCATAGAGATTACCATCGTGATAAGACCAATCAGAGCAACCGCAGTCCATATATTCACACCCAGGAATGCAAACGAGACACCCACCGCCAACGCATCAATGCTGGTAGCAATGGCGAGCAGCAACATCTTTCGCGCCGAGAAATCGGCATCCACATCACCACACTCGCAATCATCGCCACCCAATGCCTCGCGAATCATATTCACGCCAATCAAGCCGAGCAGACCAAAGGCAATCCAATGGTCGATATTCTGCACCAGCGACGAGAAACTAACGCCGAGCATATAGCCCACCAACGGCATCAGCGCCTGAAAACCGCCAAACCACAGTCCGACACTCATCGTGTGGCGCGGCTCAATTTTCCTTACCGACAAACCCTTGCCAATCGACACCGCAAAGGCATCCATCGCAAGACCTATCGCAATGAGTATCAATGCACTAATTCCCATTACAAACCAGTAATTTTCTTTATTTCATTCAACTTATTCAACGCCTCAAGTGGTGTGAGCGAATTGATATCCAGACCCTTAATCTGGTCGCGCACCTGAATCAGCACTGGGTCATCCAACTGGAACATCTGCAACTGCAAATTACCCTGTTGTGCCACATCAGCCACCTGACGAGCAGACGGCTGACGCTTCTTGCGTCGTGATGGCGACGCGGGCTGCTCCTGTGCCTTTGGCGCCTCGCTCTCGGCTATATCGTTGTTGCCATAAACAGTCTCAAGGTTTGCCAAAATCTCACCCGCACGACTTACGATTGATGACGGCATACCCGCCATACGCGCCACATGGATACCGAACGAGTGCTCCGTACCGCCACGCGCCAACTTACGCAGAAAGACAATCGTATTATCGACCTCACGCACCGAGACATGGTAGTTCTTGATACGCTCGAAGATTTGCTCCATCTCGTTAAGTTCGTGATAGTGAGTCGCAAACATAGTCTTTGCGCGTGCCGTAGGGAAGTTATGGATATACTCAACCATCGCCCACGCGATAGAGATACCATCGTAGGTGCTTGTTCCGCGACCAATCTCGTCAAGCAGGATAAGGCTTCTGTCCGAAAGGTTATTCAGGATGCTCGCCGACTCCAACATCTCAACCATAAATGTAGATTCGCCCTGCGAGATATTATCCGACGCACCCACGCGCGTGAAAATCTTATCCACAATACCGATATGCGCCTTGTCGGCTGGCACAAACGAACCCATCTGCGCCATAAGGATAATAAGCGCCGTCTGTCGCAGAAGCGCCGACTTACCCGACATATTAGGACCAGTAATCATCATAATCTGCTGGTCGCTATCGTTCAGCATCACATCGTTTGGAATATACTCCTCGCCCACGCCAAGCAGACGCTCGATAACTGGGTGACGACCCGCGCGGATATCAATCACCTTACCCTCGTCGAGCGTAGGTCTTACATAGCGGCACTCACACGCCATACGGGCAAACGACTGCAGACAGTCGATGCGAGCCACAACCGCACCATCACGCAAGATTACACGCAGGTGCTTGGCAATGTCGGCAACGATTTGAGCATAAATCTCCTGCTCAATCTGCAAAATGCGGTCCTGTGCGCCGAGAATCTTCTCCTCGTACTCCTTCAACTCCTCGGTAATGTATCGTTCGGCAGATGTGAGGGTCTGCTTGCGAATCCAGTTCTCGGGCACCTTATCCTTATGAGTGTTGCGAACCTCGATGTAGTAGCCAAATACATTGTTGTAACTAATCTTGAGCGAAGGGATGCCCGTAAGTTCGCTCTCGCGCTGCTGAATCTGCTGCAACACATCCTTGCCGTGCAATGCGATGCGGCGCAGGTCGTCAAGTTCAGCCGACACGCCATCTGCAATCACACCACCCTTCTGTATCTGGTTATTCGCCGGGTCGGGGTAAATCTCCCTTGCCAGGCGGTCACGCACCGATGTCGCGGGGTCAATCTCCGCCGCAATGTCGTGCAGACACTTCTTGTCGGTTGATTCCAGCAGAGCCTTCAACATCTCGACAGCAGTCAATGAGTTCTTCAGTTGCACCAACTCGCGAGGCAGGATTCTGCCCGCTGCAATGCGTGCCGAGAGTCGCTCCAGGTCGCCAATCGATGCCACCTGCTCACGCAGCGTAGCCGCCAAATCGGCATCCGTAGCCAGCACCTGAACAACATCCTGACGGCGGCGTATGCGCTCAACATCCAGCAGAGGCATTGCCACCCAGCGTTTCAGCAGACGGCCACCCATCGAGGTCAGTGTGCGGTCAATCACATCGGCAAAGCCCGTCTTCGCCTCGCCCGAAGATGACGAGAATAGTTCGAGGTTACGGATTGAGAACTTATCAATCCACACATAATCGCTCTGGTCGATGCGCGATATGGATGCGATGTGCGATATCTCGCGGTGCTCGGTGAACTCCAGATAGTAGAGAATAGCACCCGCCGCAGCAATTCCGTCGGTCATACCCTCCACGCCGAAGCCCTTGAGCGACTGCGTTCCGAACTGCTTGCAGAGTTTATCGTAATTAAGGTCTGATGAGAATATCCACTCGTCGAGGCGGTAGGTGTAGTGTTTGCCGCCGAATGTAGAGTCGAAACGATCCTCCATTCCGCGCTGATAGAGCACCTCCTTGGGTTGCAGACTCGCCATAAGTTTATCCACATAGCGGTCATCACCCTGCGCCATAAAAAATTCGCCAGTCGAGATATCAAGAAATGCTACTCCCGTATGATTTTTTCCAAAGTAGATTGAAGCGAGGAACGAGTTTTCCTTGTTAGGCAGGATGTTATCGCCCAGCACCACGCCAGGTGTAACCAACTCTATCACTCCGCGCTTCACAAGACCCTTCACCAACTTGGGATCCTCCAACTGCTCGCAGATGGCTACGCGCTCGCCCGCCCTCACCAACTTGGGCAGATAGGCGTCCACGGCGTGATGTGGGAATCCCGCCAACTCGACACTCGACGCCGAACCATTGGCGCGCTTTGTGAGCGTGATGCCCAATATCGAACTCGCCTTGATTGCGTCCTCGCCAAAGGTCTCGTAAAAGTCACCCACTCTAAAGAGCAGGATTGCATCAGGATGCACAGCCTTGATTTGATAATACTGCTTCATCAAGGGTGTCTCCACATATTTTTTCTCTATTGCCATCGCTTCTGAATTAGATGACAAAGATAACTTTTTTTGATATATTATTCAAAGAATCGCTCATCAAAATTCACCAAATAGAGTTTGTCGGTCGCTCGCGTGAGGGCCGTATAGAGCCAGCGCAACATATCGCGTGACATCGGCTCGTCACCAAACAGACAACGATCGACAAAAACCGCCTTCCACTGACCACCCTGCGCCTTGTGACAAGTGACCGCGTAGGCGAACTTTACCTGCATCGCGTTGAAGTGCGGATTTTCGCGTATCTCCTTGAAACGCTTGATTTTACTCTTGATGTCGAGGTAATCTTTCTCAACCTCAAAGAAGAGTTGCTGGCTCTGCTCACGCGTCAGCGAGGGCGACTCCGAGGCAATGGTATCGAGCAGGATTTTACACTCCAACTCCATATCGCCATAGTCGGCAAACTCCAGCACCGCCTCGGCAAAGTTAAACCCATATAACTCCTCGAAACGGCGTATCTTCTTCAGGCGCGCAATATCTCCGTTGGCAATGAAACTCACGGGGCAACCCTCGATGCGCTCGGTGTAGTGATAGTTGTTCTTCACCACCATCAGCATATCACCGCTCTCGATTGCCTCCTCCGCCGAGAGATTGTAGCGACGGATGCCCTCATTATAGCGGTTAGCGCGACGGTTTGAGCGGGTGATTACGATGGTCTCATCGCGACCATATCGGCAATAGCACTCGTCGAGTTTCTCCATAATCTCGCCGCCGCTAATAGATTCTATATCAGGAAAATTCATCTCAAACTGCGGAATCTCATAGATGCCGTTTTCGAGCATACAGCGCACCATCGTAGCGTTGAACAAAATGCCCGACTCGGCACTCTGACGCACCACATCATCCATCGAGGCGTACTCCACATCGCCATACTGTCGCATCACATCCTCATCAAGCGCAGGACTGAAATCGGCACCCACTGGAGGCAACTGGGCATTATCGCCGACCAATATGAGGCGACACCTTTCGCCACTACGCACATACTTAACCAAATCCTCCAGCAGCGAGCCGCTACCGAAAATCTGACCCTCGCCCGCCGAGTCCGACAACATCGAAGCCTCGTCGATGATAAACACCGCATCCTTCTCCTTGTTAAAGTCCAGCGAGAACTTCGATTCATACGAAGCGTTGGTGCGCTGGCGGTAGATACGCTTGTGAATCGTGAGCGCCTTTTTACCCGAATAGTGCGACAACACTTTGGCTGCGCGACCCGTCGGAGCGAGCAACACCGACTTGATTCCCACATCGTCCAACACCTCCACCAAAGCCGAGATTAAGGTGGTCTTTCCCGTACCTGCATAGCCGTTTAACACGAAAATTCGCGAATAATCGGGCAAACAGAGGTATTCCGACAACTTTTCCACAACTTTTTTCTGGCTTTCTGTTGTTTCAAATGATATTTTTGCGTAAATTTGGCGTGCAATATGGGTGTTAAGCATTTTTATAGTGTTTTAACCTTTGATTTGGATACAAACTTAATAACAATTTAATAAAAATGAAAAAGGGAATACAAATTATTCTTGGATTGGTAATCGTAGCACTGATTTATGTTGTTGCTGACCTGATCCACACACCGCTGAAGTTCGAGCAGCAGTTGAAGGAGCGAAATGCTGAAGTAATCGTTAAGTTGAAGGACATCCGTGCCGCAGAGCGTGCTTTCAAGAGCAAGTATCAGCGCTTCACCAACGACTTCGATTCACTCATCAACTTCATCCTCACTGACTCATTGGAGATGGAGCGCAAGCTCGTTGACGAGGACGACTCTGTTGCTATGGCGCAGTTGAAGAAGCAGAAGAAGCAGAACATCGAGAAGTACAACCTCGCTGTTATCGACACTATCTTCAACCCACGCAAGCTTACAAAGGAGCAGATTCAGAATTTGCGTTACATTCCTCACACTAACAACAAGGAGTTCATCCTCGAGGCTGGTGCTGTTGATAAGGGTAATGTTAAGGTTCCTGTTGTAGAGTGCCGCGCTCCTTACAAGGCTTACCTCGACACTGTAGAGTTCCGTCAGAATGTAATCAACCTCATCGACGACAAGGTGAACAACTTTGGTCAGTATGCTGGTTTGAAGTTCGGCTCTATGGAGGGTAGCAACAACGAGGCAGGTAACTGGGAGGACTAATCAACGCCTGAATGGGTATTACCCACGATTAAAGTCCGCCTCTTTAGAGGGGCGGACATTTTTATACCTTATATTTATATAAGAAGCTATCGAAAATGAGAATTATCAGTGGCAGATGCGGTGGTCGTATGATCAACCCGCCGAAAAACCTTCGCGCACGCCCCACTACCGACTTTGCAAAAGAAAACCTTTTCAATGTGCTGGGCAATATGATTGACTTCGAGGATATCGAGGTGCTCGACCTCTTTGCGGGTACGGGCTCTATCAGTTATGAGTTCGCATCACGCGGTGCGGCGGCGGTGACATCGGTGGAGATTAACGCCGTTCACTACAATTTCATTCGCCAGACAGCGCAGCAGTTCGGCTTTACTAACCTGCATCCTGTTAAGGCAAATGTATTTTTGTACCTGAAGAGTTGCACCAAGAAGTACGATGTAATCTTCTCGGATGCGCCCTACGACCTTGAGGGTAGCGAAAAAGTGATTGACGCAGTGTGGGAAAACGACTTATTGAAAGATGGTGGCATCTTTATCTTCGAGCACTCTAAATCACTCAATGTCAGCAACTATCCCCACTACAAGCAGACACGCAGTTATGGTAGTGTGCAATTTTCCATCTTCGAAAAGTAAATTTTTTCGATAAAAAAGTTGCAGTTTAATATTTTTGTACTATCTTTGCACTCGCAATCAGCAATGGTGCGTTAGTTCAGCTGGTTAGAATACGTGCCTGTCACGCACGGGGTCAGGGGTTCGAGTCCCCTACGCACCGCAAGAAGGCTCTAACGAAAGTTAGAGTCTTTTTTGTTTAACAAACAATGTCATAAGGGGTGCCTTACTATCAGGCTGAGATTATACCCATTGTACCGGATACGGGTAATGCCGAGACCGGGAGAAGCGTAATCGACATTTACACCCCTTTTCTCTATTTTTAACTTAAAAAACTAAAAAGCGTGAAAAGGAAAATTTTTGTCTTCGCCGCAGCGATTATCTCGCTGGGCGTAACACGGGCACAGAGCGTAGTGGCGCTACCCTCGCCCGACTCCGAGCAGGACACAATCTCGATGACAGATGACCTGCAACAGATTAATGTAGTGGCACTTCGCGCCACAAAATCAACCCCCGTAGCACACACCAATCTTTCGCAGGAGGTCATCCAGAGCAACAACTATGGTCTGGACATCCCATCTCTGCTGGCCTTGACGCCCTCGATGATTGCCACCAATGAGACTGGTATCGGCATCGGCGGCACATCAATTCGTATGCGAGGAACGGATGCCACACGACTCAATGTCACCGTAAACGGAATGCCGCTCAACAACCCCGACTCCCACTCAACATACTGGTACGACACGCCCGACCTCATTTCTGCGGTTGGTGACATTCAGGTGCAGCGCGGCGCGGGCACTTCGACCAACGGAACGGGCGCTTTTGGTGGCGCAGTGAGTATGACCACCGCCGCCCCATCGGCAAAGTTTCGCGGCGAGGCATCGCTCTCCTATGGCTCTTACAACACCAACAAGCAGGCAATAGGCATCAGTTCAGGACTGATGAAGGGCGGCTGGGCAGTCGATGCACGCCTTACACACATCGGCTCGGATGGATATATCGACCGCGGCGCGACAGACCTTCAATCATATATGCTCCAGGCGGCACACTACGGCTCGCGCTCAAGCATCAAGTTCCTCTCATTTGGAGGCAAGGCAAAGACCTACCTCACATACACTGGCGTGACGAAGGAGGAGATGGCACTCTATGGTCGCCGCTACCACACCGAGGGTCAGTACGAGAGTGAGAATGGCCCTTACACACTCGCCGATGGCACACGCGTGAATTACTATGATGATCAGACAGATAATTATCTGCAACTTAACAATCAGTTGATATTCAACCACCGCTTTTCTGATGCGTGGACAATGTCGTTCACAGGCTTCTACACCTACGGCTACGGCTACTACAAGCAGTATAAGGATGCCCGCACGCTACTCGAATATGGCAACCTCTGCATCACCGACCCAGGCATCGAGGCAGATATGATTCGCCGCAAGATTATGCGTAACCACACGGGCGGCATCAACGGCTCGGCATCCTACACCGCCGACCGACTGCAACTCATCATGGGAGGTTCGTGGAGTTACTACACCTGTCCTCACTGGGGAGACCTGGAGTGGGTGGATGGCTTCGAGGCGAGCGCCATCGGTGGCAGATGGTACGATAATGATGTGAACAAGCAGGATGCAAATATCTTCCTCAAGACCATCTATCAGGCGGCCGAGGGCTTGAGCCTTTATGCCGATTTGCAGTACCGCTTCGTCGATTATCGTGCGTGGGGCGTGAACGATAATTTCGACTGGCGTACGATGCAGATGCAGCCTATAAATGTCGATAAGCAATACAACTTCTTCAACCCAAGAGTTGGTGTAAGTTACTCATTCGCAGAACGAAACAACATCTACGCTTCGTTTGCCATAGCGCAGAAAGAGCCTACCCGCTCGGACTTCACCGACCGCTATATGTTTGCCGATGACCAGACCGAGCCACTCTCAGAGATGCTCTTCGACTACGAACTCGGCTACACCTACTCGGCACCTCGCTTGCAGGCGGGCGTGAACCTCTATTATATGCGCTACAAAAACCAACTTATCCCAACGGGAATGGTGAATGATAGTTCCGATGCGCTGAATGTGAATGTTCCCCACAGTTATCGTTGCGGCGTGGAACTTACGGCGGCGTGGAATACTACGCGCTGGCTCACCCTGGGCGGTAGCGCAACCTTGAGTAGCAACAAGATTTTGGATTATGTTGATATGCTTGCCGACAGCCCAACCTATGGCGAAAACCTCGGCACGATGACCATCGCCTACTCGCCCGATGTGGTTGCTTCGGCGTATGCAGAGTTTAGAGTGAAGGGCTTTGAGGCGACACTTCGCACGCAGTATGTGAGCGACCAATACTTCACAAACAACGAGATTGAGGCGCTCTCGCTTGATGCCTACTGCGTCACAAACCTCGACCTGGCGTACACCATCCTCACAAAGGCGGAGCGCAAGGTGCGACTTGGCGTGAGCATCTACAACCTGCTGAACAGCGAATATTGTAGCAACGGCTACGGCTACTCATATATGTGGGATGGCAAGCGCTACGACGAGGCGTATTACTTCCCTCAAGCGCCGCTGCATATACTGGCTAACATCACCGTAAAATTCTAATAATTAACGATATGGATTTCAAACTCACCCTTCAGATTGTGGGCGTCGTGCTCGGTCTGCTCTACCTTTGGCTTGAATACAAGGCGAACATTTGGCTTTGGGTCGTGGGACTCATTATGCCTATTGTTCACGGCACACTCTACTTCCGTTCGGGACTCTATGCCGACTTCTCGATGCAACTTTACTACATTGCAGCGGGCGTCTATGGCTTGATAGTATGGGGTCGCGGAGCAAAAAAGAGCAACCACGACACACTCAAAATCACCTCTACCCCGCTTGCCGTATGGGTGGCTGTTGCGGGCGTCTATGCACTTCTGCACGGGGCGATATATCTCTTTCTGGTGAGTTTTACCGATAGCACAGTTCCCTTCTGGGACTCGCTCACCACGGCACTCTGCATCGTGGCATACTGGATGCTCTCGCGCAAGTATGTCGAGCAGTGGTTGGTATGGCTGGTGGTGGATGTCATCACTGTAGGGCTCTATCTTTATAAGGATATTCCCCTCACGGCAGGACTCTACGCCCTCTACTCGGTACTCGCCGTCGCGGGCTATCTTCGCTGGCGCAGGATGATGAAAACCCAGATAGCATAAATTAAGAGGGGTTGTCCAACAAGAAAGTTGAACAGCCCCATTTTCGTAAAAGTTGTATAACAAGAGGGATTTTTAGGCTTACGAAGCCCGAAAAAGCGGATTTAATGTGCGTAAATGAGCATTTTGAGGGCGAGTGAAAC
>JAFZFR010000079.1 GCA_017555805.1 Alistipes sp.
CCATTGGCAGATGCAATATAGGCGGTTAAGGGCAGTGAACTTGTTCATAATGCCTTTAGCCGCCTATGTTGAATGAGAGCGAATGCTCCGCCACCAAACCTATTTGCAAAAACAAAAAAAAGGAAGAACATTCATTCTTCCTTTTCAGTACCCCCTCAGGGGCTCGAACCCTGGACCCCAACATTAAGAGTGTCGTGCTCTACCAACTGAGCTAAAGAGGCAACTTTTTTATGTACCCAGAGCCGGGGTCGAACCGGCACAGGGGTGAACCTACTGGTGTTTGAGACCAGCGCGTCTACCGATTCCGCCATCTGGGCTCCAATTTCTTTCGAAACGGTGTGCAAATGTAGGCATTATTTTCTATTCTGCAAAACTTTTGCCAAAAATTTTTAATTTTTCTTAAAAAAACTCACATTTTTCGCCCTTTCAGCCGCTCAAACGCTACTTTTTCGCCGTTTTCCATCGCTTTTTGCTCGCCTTGGGGTTGAACGAATAGCGACCCTCGGTTATCTGCTCGATGGTGTAGTTATCATAGACAATCGTGTAGCCGCCGCCATCGTTGGTGTAGAGTTCGCGCTCCTCCACCAGAAAGCCCAGCGTGTTGTCCGACTGCCACGCCATAGTGGAGTATGCCGAGGTCTGCGACGATGTTTTGAACACGCCCTCCCAGTTCTGGGCGATGCGCTCGGACGATGAGAAGTCATCCGCCTCGGCCAAACCCTTATAGTATATACCCACATTTCGGCGGTAAGGTCCAAGTGGCAGTGACTGTATCAGCAGATACATCTCGCGGCCATCTGTGCGACGCACTACGGGCAGCACCATCAACTCGCCGTTGCAAGCGTTGCGGTCGGAGTACACGCCGCCGTTATGCTTGTTTGAGTGTGCCATCTCGCCCCAACTGCCCTCGGCGCGCTTGAGGTTTGTGAACGAAAAGATATTGAAGTTGCGACCCTCGTTGTTTGTGCGCGAACTGATAAGCAGATTTCCGTCGGGCAACTCCTCGACCTTCGCCTCGTCAGCCCCCTTGAGGATGGGCGCATTATCCACGCCGCCGAGCACGCTCCACGACTCTCCAAAGTCATCGGAGTAGATGACAAAGTTCATCCACTCGCCACTTGCAACGGTCTGCAACACAGAGCAGTAGAGGCGGTAATACTTGCCCGCCTTCACATATCGGCTCTGCACAACTCTGCCCGATGCGATAAACATCGAGCGTGCAGGACCATACTTGCCGTTGTCGAAAAGTGAGTATATCGGCTCGGCAATGTCGGTCGGCTCGCTCCACGAGAGTCCGCCGTCCTCGCTGTAAAAACGCGCGATGCACTGATGCAGGTCGCGCTGACCGCGTATGTAGGGCACATCGCCCGCACAACTCATCACCAGCACGCGCTTGCCGCCACGGTCAGCCACGATGCAGGGGTCGCCGTAGCCCACATTCATAAAGTCTGGCGACTCCGCACCCTTGCCCTCGACCAGCACGAAAGGCTCGCCCCACGAGCGGCCGTTGTCCTCGCTGACACGGAGGTGGAGGTCGATGCGTCCGCCCTTCTTGATGCCTATGTCCTGACGCGAGTAGCGGTAGTCGGCGACGCAAATCAGGCGCCCGTTGGGCAGGGCGGCGATGGCGGGGATGCGATATGGGATGTCGGTTTTGGTGCGGGTAGGGAAGATGTCGCAACGCTGTTGCGCCGATGCGGTGCAGATGGCCAGCAGGCATAGCGCCGCCGCAAGGGTGTTCTGGATTAGGTGTTTCATAATGGTTGAAGTGTTAAAACCTCTTGCAAGATAATGAAAAATCTCAATTTTTGCAAATTTTCGTGCCGCCGCACCCCGCGCCAAAAGAAAAATTATTAACTTTGGGTGAGAAACTAAAACTATGCTAAATATGAAGAGCCTATTTCGAATTATCATCCTCTCGCTGGCGGTGATGAGTGCCGTGGCGGTGGAGGCGCAGCAGCGCGACCCTCGCGTGAGGAAGTACATCACCCCAACGCGCATCGTCTGGATGGGCGACGAGAGTCAGATTACACATCCCGAATACCTGCTGCGTGAGGGTGTGGGTCAGGCCGACCTGACGAACTCCCACATCTGCGTGATGCGTAGCACCAAGACCGCGCACCCCGCCATACTGCTCGACTTCGGGCGAGAGTTGCACGGCGCGTTGCAGATTGTGACGGGTATGCCTGGCGACCATACGCCAGTGCGTGTGCGTGTGCGCTTTGGCGAGTCGGCAAGCGAGGCTATGTGCGACATTACCAAGGAGAACGGCGCGACGAACGACCACGCTGTGCGTGATTTTGAGATTACGCTGCCCTGGCTGGGTCTGCGTGAGGTGGGTAACTCGGGCTTCCGCTTTGCCCGCATTGATGTGCTGGATGATGACTGCGAATTGCACCTGAAGGAGGTGCGCGCAATCTCATATATGCGCGACATCCCTTACCTCGGTGCCTTCCGCTCAAGCGACGAGCGCCTGAATAAGATTTGGCAGACGGGTGCCTATACGGTGCATCTGAATATGCAGGAGTATCTGTGGGACGGCATCAAGCGCGATAGGCTTGTATGGATGGGTGACCTTCATCCCGAGGTGATGACCGTTAGTTATGTCTTTGGAAATAACGAGGTTGTGCCTCGCAGTCTTGACCTTGTGAAGGCGACAACAAAGTTGCCAAACTGGATGAACGGCATCAGTTCATATTCGATTTGGTGGATTATCATCCAGCGCGACTGGTACTATCATCACGGCGACTTGGAGTACCTCAAGCAGCAGAAAGAGTATCTCGTTGATTTGCTGAAACTGCTCTTTACGAAGGTGGATGAGCGAGGCGTGGAGAGGCTCGACAGCCGCTTCCTCGACTGGCCATCGAATGCCCACCCCGAGGCTATCCACGCGGGCTTGCAGTCGCTGATGCTTATCGCGATGCAGTCGGGTAGCGAGTTGTGCGAGATTCTTGGCGAGGATGCTCTGGCGAAGGAGTGTCAGCAGATGTACGAAAAGATGAAGGCGGCAGCGCCAATTGTCAGCCAGACCTACCTCAATTCGGGCAAGGCTGTTGCAGACCCAGGCAACAAGCAGGGCGCGGCACTTTTGACCATTGCGGGCCTGATGGATGCCCAGAAGGCTAATGATGAGATACTTACGCAGGAGGGCGTGCGCGGCTTCTCGACATTCTACGGCTACTATATGCTTCAGGCAATGGCGAAGGCGGGCAACTACGAGGGTGCTATGGAGATGATTCGCAACTACTGGGGCGCAATGCTCGACCTCGGCGCGACATCGTTCTGGGAGGACTTCGACATCGACTGGATGGAGAACGCCGCCCGCATCGACGAACTTGTGCCAGAGGGCAAGGTGGATGTTCACCGCGACAAGGGCGCATACTGCTATGTGGGTTACCGCCACAGTTTCTGCCACGGCTGGGCGTCGGGTCCTACGGCGTGGTTGAGCCAGCACATCCTGGGTGTCGAGATTCTTGAGCCAGGCTGCCGCAAGGTACGCATCACGCCACATCTGGGCGACCTTGAGTGGGTTGAGGGTCGCTTCCCAACACCTTACGGCGAGATTGAAATCGCACACCGCAAGTCGGCAGATGGCAAGATTGTGTCGAAGGTTAAGGCTCCAAAGGGTGTAAAAGTTGTAAAATAACACCTCGCAACACGCAATTATACTTTATTTATAGTATCTTTGCGGGCAAAATAAATGGAATAAAGTATGGCGTTAATTGACGAAATTACAAAACGAAGAACATTTGCCGTAATCGCACACCCTGATGCAGGTAAGACTACGCTCACCGAGAAGTTGCTTTTGTTCGGTGGTGCTATCCATGTGGCGGGTGCTGTGAAGAGCAACAAGATAAAGAAGGGCGCGACATCCGATTTTATGGAGATTGAGCGCCAGCGTGGTATCTCGGTGGCAACATCTGTGATGGGCTTCAACTACAAGGATGTGAAGATTAATATCCTTGACACCCCAGGTCACGAGGACTTTGCCGAGGATACCTACCGCACACTTACAGCCGTTGATTCGGTTATCATCGTGATTGATGGCGCGAAGGGTGTTGAGGCGCAGACCCTCAAGTTGATGAATGTCTGCCGTATGCGTAACACGCCTGTGATGGTCTTTATCAACAAGTTGGACCGCCCCTGCAAGGACCCATTCGACCTGCTGGATGAGGTGGAGCGCGAGTTACAGATTCGCGTGCGCCCATTGGCGTTCCCAATCTCAAGCGGCGATACATTCAAGGGTGTGTATAATATCTACGAGAAGAACCTCTCGCTCTTTACCAGCGACGAGCGACAGACTGCCGACGCTTCGACCGTTGATTTCAGCGACATCTCATCGCCCGAACTCGATGGCTACATCACAAAGCAGTATGCCGACCAGTTGCGCGAAAACCTCGACATGGTGGAGGCTGTTTACGATGACTTCGATAGAGAGGCGTACCTCGAGGGTAAGTTAGCGCCAGTATTCTTCGGTTCGGCGGTTAATAACTTCGGTGTGAGAGAGTTGCTGGAGTGCTTTATCCGCATCGCACCATCGCCACGCCCATCCACCACAGAGACTCGTCAGGTGGAGCCAGCCGAGGCGAAGATGTCGGGCTTCGTCTTTAAGATTCACGCCAATATGGACCCTAACCACCGCGACCGCATCGCCTTTATGAAGATATGTTCGGGTACATTCGAGCGTAACAAAAACTACCTCCATGTCCGCAGCGGCAAGCAACTCAAGTTTTCATCTCCTACGGCCTTTATGGCGGAGAAGAAGTCTGTGATTGACTTTGCCTACCCAGGTGACATCGTGGGTTTGCACGATACGGGTACATTCAAGATTGGCGACACATTCACCGAAGGTGAAAAACTCAAGTTTACGGGCATCCCATCATTCTCGCCCGAGTTGTTCCGCTACATCGAGAATGCCGACCCGATGAAGTTCAAGCAGTTGGCGAAGGGTGTCGATCAGTTGATGGACGAGGGTGTGGCGCAGTTGTTCACATCATCACTCAACGGCCGCAAGATTATCGGTACTGTGGGTCAGTTGCAGTTTGAGGTTATCCAGTATCGTCTGGAGCACGAGTACGGCGCGAAGTGTCGCTGGGAGCCTATCTCCATTCACAAGGCCTGCTGGATTGAGAGCGACAACCAAGAGCAACTCGCCGACTTCAAGCGCCGCAAGCACTCGAATATGGCAGTCGATAAGCACGGCCGCGATGTATTCCTCGCCGACACAAGTTATGCGCTTGCCTTGGCACAGGAGAATTTTAAGGATATTCGTTTCTACTTCACTTCAGAGTTTTAATAAGGAATTGAATGATAATGAAAACAGAGTCAGAATATGGCTCTGTTTTTTTTGTGTGTATATTCAGCCGCCGCGCGGCTGTATCTTCGTGGGTATGGCACTTTGTGCCACCCCCGCTACCCACGAAGATAATATCCCCTCAAAGAAAAGAACGCCTGTATCTTTGGAGGCGTAACGCGCTCTGCGCGTCACCCGCCCCCGCCTCCAAAGATAAATCGCATCAAATAAAATGGTAAAAAATGCAAATTTACCCTCTCGGTTGTAGTTTTTTCGCCCCAATGAGCGACTAATATAGTGGCGGGTAAGCAGTTTTTCCCTTGTGATGAATAATTTTGCATAAAAGTGTGTATATTTGCATCTATTATAGACGCTTTCGGGCGGCACACAATTAAACGAAACACAAAACGATAAAAAAGTTGAATATGAAGAGAATGATTTTTGCTATCGTCGCAATGTTCACATTGGGCGTGGCATCAGTAAGTGCCCAGATGGACCCTATGCAGCAGTTGCCTGCTGACAAGGCTATCCGTCAGGGTAAGTTGGAGAATGGACTCACCTATTACATTCGCCACAACGAGAAGCCAAAGGGTATGGCTAACTTCTACATCGTTCACGATGTGGGTGCTATCCAGGAGGATGACAACCAGCAGGGCTTGGCTCACTTCCTCGAGCATATGGCCTTCAACGGTACGAAGAACTACCCAGGCAAGACAATGATTGAGTACCTCGAGAAGATTGGCGTTAAGTTCGGCGCGAACCTCAATGCCTTCACATCGTGGGACTTGACCCAGTACTATATGACCGATGTGCCAGTTGCACGCGAGAGCGTTGTTGATTCTACGCTGATGATTCTCCACGACTGGTCACACTTCATCAACCTCGATGAGAAGGAGATTGACTCCGAGCGCGGCGTTATCCAGGAGGAGTTGCGTACACGCGACGGCGCATCTTGGCGCTCTACAATCGAGATGTTGAAGGCTATGGGTAAGGGTACACTCTACGCCGAGCGCAACCTGATTGGTCACTTGGAGGGCTTGCAGAGTTTCACCTACGACGACATCCGCCGCTTCTACGATAAGTGGTATCGTCCCGACTATCAGGCAGTTGTTGTGGTTGGTGATATCGATGTAGATAAGGTTGAGCAGAAGATTAAGTCTATTATGGCCGACATCCCAGCGCCAGCGGCTGACGCAGCGCAGAAGGATGTTATCATCATCCCCGACAACGACTCACCTATCGTGAGCATCTTCACCGACCCAGAGATGCAGCGCTCGCAGTTCCAGGTATTCTACAAGTCGCAGGCTATGCCAAAGCAGTTCAAGAATACTTTGCAGTATGAGATGATTGAGATTGTGAAGAGCCACATCGGCAATATGATTAACGAGCGTTTGAGCGACATCTCACGCAAGCCAAATGCACCATTCATCCAGGCTGGCGTTCAGGCTGGCGGCGGCTTCGGCATCTGTCCTACATTGGAGATTGCTGGCGGCTCTGGTATGACCCAGGATGGCAAGATTATGGATGGCTACAAGGCTCTGCTCGTTGAGATGGAGCGTATGCGTCGCTACGGCTTCACCGAGGGCGAGTTCGAGCGTTCGAAGAACAATATGCTCTCTTACCTCGAGCAGAAGTACAACAGCCGCGAGGATAAGGAGCACGATGTTTACGCCGAGATGTGCATCGCAAACTTCCGCGAGGGCACACCTATCTACGATGCCGAGACAGAGTATCAGTTGGATAAGCAACTCGTTGAGGGTATCTCTTGCGAGGTTGTAAATCAGGTTGTTAAGCAACTCTACGAGCCTTTGAAGAATGTGGTTGTCATCATCAACTCACCTGCCAAGGAGGGCGTAGCCGTTCCTACCGAGGCGGAGTTGGTTGCAGCCTTGAAGGAGGTTGTTGCATCTGACATCAAGCCTTTCGAGGATAATGTCAAGAAGGAGCCACTCATCTCGGAGGATGTTGTTTTGAAGGGCTCACCAGTGAAGAAGCAGAAGCAGAACGAGATTTTGGGCACTACAGAGTGGACCTTGAAGAATGGTATCCAGGTAATCGTTAAGCAGACCCCTTATGAGGCTGACGCAATCAACCTCGAGGCTGTGGCTGACGGTGGTGCGGCGGTATTTGCTGACGAGGATTACTACTCTGCACAGATGTTGAGCACCGTGATGTCAATGTCGGGTATCTCGAAGTTCTCGGCTTCAGACCTCCGCAAGCAACTCTCTGGCAAGCAGGCACGCGTACACACTGGCGTGGGCGCTTACAAGCACTCTGTTGAGGGTACAGCAGCGTTGAAGGATGCCGAGACTATGTTCCAGTTGATGTACCTCACATTCACCGCACCTCGCTTCACAGAGGAGGACTTCGCAACCCTGATGAACCGCTACGACGCTATGCTCGCCAACCAGCTCACAAACCCTGACTTCATCGCTATGCAGGAGCGTATGAAGACCCTCTACGGCGACAACTACCGCCGTCAGCAGCTCACACCAGAGATTTTGGGCTCAATCAAGTTCGAGCGTATGGCAGACATCCACTCTCAGCTTTACAGCAACGCCAAGGGCTTCCGTTTCACTATCTACGGTAATATGAGCCCCGAGGAGTTGAAGCCCCTCGTTGAGAAGTATGTAGGTTCGTTGCCAGTTGAGAAGAAGCCATCTAACAAGTTCGTTGATGATAAGGTACGCGTTGCAACCGATGTTGTAAACGACTTCACCGCAAAGATGGAGCAGCCAAAGGTGTCAGTATTCGTGGCATTCAGCGGCGACAATAAGTTCACTGTGAAGAACTCACTCACACTCCAGTTCCTCTCACAGGCACTCAGCAACCGCTACCTCAAGTCAATCCGCGAGGAGAAGGGTGGTACTTACGGCGTAAGCGTCCGTGGCTCACAGAACACTCACCCAGTACAGCACTACCTCGTTCAGATTCAGTTCGATACCAACGAGCAGATGGCAGACGAACTCACCGACATCGTGATTGCCGAGATTGAGAAGATTGCAGCCGAGGGTCCACTCCAGGAGGATATGGACAAGACTCGCGAGTTCTTGTTGAAGGATCACAAGAAGAACATCGAGCAGAACGGCTGGTGGTCACGCACAATGCAGGTTTACTACGACTTCGGCATCAACTATGTTGATGACTACGAGCCAGCAGTAAACAGCATCACATCAGCAGATGTTCAGGCATTGGCAAAGCGCCTCCTTGACGAGAAGTCGATGGTGAAGGTGGTTATGCGCCCTGCAAAGTAGAATAAAGTTGCCTAACAAGGTGATTTCTGCGTTACGCTCCTTTTTGCAATGCTCACATACGCTTTAGTATGCTCCGCTTGCAAAAAGTAGCAAGCCTAAAAATCCCTCTTGTTATACAACTTTTAAGAAAAAGGGGTTATTCAACTTTATTTGTTGGACAACCCCTTTTTTTATTTTACTATTTTTTTCTTAACTTTGAAAAGGAAAACCATAAACAACCAACCTCTATGAGAAGATTACTCCACACCATCCTTTGTGCGACCCTTTTCGCTGCGCTGCTCACGCCATTGGCGCAGGCGCAGATTGCCGTAAATTCGCCCGTTGAGAGCGTCAGGATTGGCGGCTTCGTGGGCTCGCGCATTGACGACTGCATCGCCCACCGCGTCAAGGCGCAGGACTGGGAGCATATCGTCGCGCCCTTCAGCAACCGCACCGAAACCTGGGCGTGGCAGAGCGAGTTCTGGGGCAAGTGGGTGCAGGGCGCAATCGCATCCTACCGCTACAACCGCGACCCCGAACTATACGATATAATCCGCCAGAGCGCCGAGGCTATGATGGCAACACAGACCCCCGACGGCTACATCGGCAACTACCGCGATGACCACCACCTGAAGAGTTGGGACATCTGGGGCAGAAAATATACTATGCTCGGTCTGATTGCGTGGTACGACCTCTCGGGCGACAAGCGCGCGTTGCAGTCGGCGTGCAGGGTGCTCGACCACCTGATGGGCGAGTTGGAGGATGTCGATATTATCACTACGGGCAACTATCACGGTATGGCGAGTTGCTCGGTTCTGGAGCCCGTGATGTACCTCTACAACCGCACCGAGCGTAAGGAGTATCTCGATTTTGCAACCTACATTGCCTGCCGTCTATCGGAGCCCGACGGCCCCGAACTCATCCGCAAAGCCCTTGAGGGTGTGGATGTGGCGACCCGTTTCCCATTCCCCAAGCAGTGGTGGTCGCAGGAGAATGGACAGAAGGCCTACGAGATGATGTCGTGCTATGAGGGTCTGCTCGAACTCTACAAAGTGACGGGCGAGAAGGTGCTCTTGGAGGCGGTTGAAAAGAGTGTGCAGAACATCATCGACACCGAAATCAACATTGCTGGCTCGGGTGCGGCATTTGAGTGCTGGTACGGTGGCAAGTCGCGCCAGACGCTCCCCGCCTACCATATGATGGAGACCTGCGTAACCTTCACCTGGATGCAACTCTGCAACCGTCTGCTGGAGATAAATCACAATGCCGTTCTCGCCGACCATCTCGAGACCACGATGTACAACGCCCTGATGGCGTCGCTGCGTGCCGATGCGGGGCAGATTTCGAAATATAGTCCGCTGGAGGGCTGGCGCTCGCCTGGCGAGGAGCAGTGCGGTCTGCACATCAACTGCTGCAACGCCAACGGGCCTCGCGCCTTTGCGCTTATCCCGCGCGCGATGTATCACGCGACGGACGACACCATTACGGTCAATCTCTATGCCGACTCGCAGACAAAACTCTATCTCGATGCCAAGCACAAGAACCCTATAACTCTCACGCAACGAACATCTTACCCCGAGGGCGACGCTATCGAACTGGAGGTTTTTCCCAAAAAATCAATCTTCTTTAACCTCGCTCTTCGCATCCCAGCGTGGGCTGCGCTCGACCACTGTTCGGTTGAGGTGAATGGCGTGGCACAGGAGGTCGCACAGCACGGCTGGCTGATGATTTCGCGCACCTGGCAGGCGGGCGATAAGGTTGTTGTAAGGCTCGATATGCGTGGCAGACTGCATAAGTTGAACAACCATCAGGCGCTGATGCGCGGACCGGTGTTGCTGGCGCGTGACAGCCGCTTCGGCGATGGCGATGTGGATGAGTGCTCGGTTATCGTGGCGCAGGATGGATATGTCGAACTGGCACCCGCCCCCAAGCCCGACTTTGCGTGGATGACCTTCACCGCCCCCGCAGTGCTCGGCACCGACCTTGAGGGTAACGGCAAGCCAACGCCAATCAACCTCTGCGACTTCGGCTCGGCAGGCAACACCTGGGAGAAGAGTATTCGTTATCGTGTGTGGCTACCCGAAACACTCAACGCGATGCATTCGCCTTACATCCCATACAATAGACCACAGTAATTATGCGACTTAAAATAAAAAAGGAAGGGGCTGTCCACGAATTTGTCGGACAACCCCTCTCTTTATCTCTAAAAAATTGCTAAAAATACTCCTCTCGGTAGTTGTAGTTGTTGCGTAGCGACTCAAACGCATCGGGTGCGCTCTTGAGTTGTGCGCTCTCTGCCGCAAGGTCGCAGTGTGCAGTTATGGTGGCGCACATCTCATCCCAACCTATCGGCGTACGCCCTACGGGCTTCACCTCGGCGGGATACCAACCATCAATCGGCAAAGAAAAGTGCTCTGCCGCAGCCGCCACAACCGCCGCCGTAGCATTCGCCTTGCCCTGCGCCGAGTAACCTGCAATGTGGGGCGTGGTTACGATAGCCTTGCGTAGCAAATCGCCATTAATCGCAGGCTCATTCTCCCACACATCGAGCATCAGCCTCTGCTCCGCCTTCAGCAGCGCCGCCGTATCGGCAACCTCGCCGCGCGAGGCGTTTATCAGCGTCGCGGTGGGCTTCATCAGCGCTATAACATCATCAGAGATTAGGTGGAAAGTGGTGCTGTCCAGTGGTGTGTGGAAGGTGACTATATCCGCCTGTGCCACAACCTCTTCCATCGGCAGGAAATCGCCGCCCTCGCGCTCAAGGCGGGGTGGGTCACATCGCAACACGCGAAAGCCCCACGCCCTCGCGTACTGCTCCACCAGTCGTCCCACATTTCCAACGCCCACAATGCCCAGAGTGCGCTCCTCGGGTCGCCACCCCTCGCTCGCCGAGAGCATCGCCAGCGCCGCCGCAACCCACTGTAACACGCCCGCGGCATTGCATCCCTGCGCCGTAGTCACGGCTATGCCACGCTGGGCGCAGTAGTCGAGGTCGATGTGGTCGAAGCCGATGGTTGCCGTCGAAATCAGGCGCACGCGCGAGCCCTCCAGCAGAGCCTTGTCGCAGCGTGTGCGGGTGCGGATAATCAGCATATCGGCATCCCTGACCTCCTCCTTGCGAAAGTCTCGCCCCTCACGATAGAGCACCTCGGTATAGGGCTCAAGCACCCCCTTGATGTATGGTATTGCGTTGTCAATGATTACTTTCATAGCGCGAAAAGGTTGATTTTAATATACAAATATATGCAAAAATTGAATTTTTCGTATCTTTGCCAAGATAAATTGCCCGTTTTAGGGCGTTTATATTCAAATAAATGGTATATTTGCAATTCCATTTTGGCGAGTGCCAGGTGGTTAAAATTTTGGAACTATGAAGATTAGCAGATATTCAGTGGTTGCCCTTGTCGTGAGCGTGGTTGCGATGTTGGCGGTGGCGTGTGGCGGTGCTTCGAGCAACAGCAAGCGACTCACCGACAGCGCGGACTCGTTGTCGTATGTCATAGGTATGAATATTGCTTACAACATTATGCAGATGGACTCGACCCTGCGCCCCGAGATGGTGATGGCGGGTGTTGAGGATGCTATGCTCGGTCAGGAGCAAATCTCGCTGGAGGATGGCAAGTTGTATCTGCTCTCTTATATGAATTACGATGTGTATGAGCGCGTGCGTAAGTACGAGGACCAGTATCTCACCGACCTCGCGGCATCGGATGCGGCAATCAACCGCTCGCGTTCGGGTCTTACATACAAGGTGGGCGAGTTGGGTAATATGAGCAACACGGCAAACCACCCACGCGACACCGTAGCCTTCACCTATACAGCGCGTACGATGGCTGGCGTAGAGGTCGATCCTGCGTCGGAGCGTCCCGACACGCTGCGTACCACACTGATGAAACTCCCCGAGGGCTTGTCCGAGGGTGTTAAGTTGGTCGGTCAGGGCGGTAAGGTGACTCTGTGGATACCATCCAAGTTGGCGTATGGCGCGGCGGGCGACAGCGAGAAGGGCATCAAGCCTAACGAGATGTTGCAGTACGAGGTGGAGATTGTCGAGGTTAAACGCCGTCGTAGATAGAAATTTTTAATACTATAAACAATAACAAAAAAGATGAAAAAGATTATTTATGGTTTGGCTGTTGTAGTTGCAGCCGTAGCGATGGTTGCTTGCGGTAGCAAGACCAGCGAGTTTGGCGTATCGAAGGGTGATAAGTCGAAGTTGGACTCACTCTCATATGCTTATGGTGTTAATTTCACCAACGATATGAATGTAAATGTTCCAGAGATGAAGTTCGACTGGAATGTATTGGCTGATGCGGTTGCATCTTCAATGCTCGTTGAGACAGAGTACGATGCTGACGAGAAGTGCAAGGAGCAGCTCGTAATCCTCGAGGAGTTCTTCACTACAAAGCGCCCAGAGCGTATCCAGAAGTTCTTGGCAGAGAACCCAGTAGATTCATTGTCAGAGATTTCACACGCTATGCAGCAGCACGCTATGCTCGCACAGTTGGATGTCTTCGAGTCAGACGAGGAGCGTCAGAGCGTATCTTTCGCTTATGGTTATGACCTCGGTGCTCGTTTCCGTGGTGCTCGTGTGCCTATCCAGGCTTACTGGTTCGCACAGGCTATCAAGGAGTTCTCTTCTGCTGATGGCGCGCGTATGGCAAGCGACGAGGCTGCTAACTTCGTAGATACTTACTTCCTCAGCGTAATGCCACGCCAGAACAAGGAGGCTTCAGAGGCTTGGTTGGCAAAGGTTGAGAAGCAGAAGGGCGTACAGAAGACAGAGAGCGGCTTGCTCTATCGCATCGACCGCGAGGGTGACGCTAATGTTAAGCCAACTGCTGACGACATCGTTAAGGTTGATTACGAGGGTAAGTTGCGTGACGGCTTCGTGTTCGACTCATCTTACGAGCGCGGCGAGTCTATCGAGTTCCCATTGTCAGGCGTTATCCGTGGCTGGACAGAGGGTCTTCAGTTGGTAGGCGTAGGTGGCCAGATCACACTCTGGATTCCATCTGACTTGGCTTACGGTCAGGGCGGTGCCGGCGGCGGCATGATTGGTCCTAACGAGGCTTTGGAGTTCAAGGTTGAGCTTCACGAGGTTAAGGCAAAGGAGCCAGCGCCAGCAACTCCATTGGCACCAGTTGAGGAGTAATCCACTGGAATCGCCTAAAAAGGTCTTTTCTGCGTTACGCCTGCGTCATAATTGCTCACATACCTCAAGTATGCTCCGCATTATGCCGCTTCGCAAGCCTTGAAAACCCTCTTTTTATACGATTCTGCAAGTTATGAAAATAAGAAAACCCGAGTCACACGACTCGGGTTTTTCTTTGGCTTGTATCAGGTTTTACAACTCCAGCAATCCCTCGGGCAAGACCATCTTTATGGTCTGCTTGTCGAAGTTTATTGAGGCGATAAACTCCTCGGCGGCGGGGATAAGACGCTCGCCCTCGCCGAAATCTACGCCAAAGAGAGGGTTGTGCTCGCTGTCGTAGAAATCGACAATCTCGCCACGCAACTTGCCTGCTGTGACGCTGAAACCGATGAGGTCCTCCATATAGAACTCGTCATCGTCGCGCTCCTCCTCCAACTCCATAAACAACTCCTTGCCGATTAACTCTTCGGCGCGGCGAGGTGTGTCGAAGTCGGCAAACTCGACATTCGCACCCGACACGCCCCTGCGCTCGAACTTATCGCAGTAGAGCGGCACGGGCAGAGAACTAATCTCCACAAAGAGCGCATCCTCCTCGGGGTTGAAATCCTCGGGGAAGGTGGTGTAGAGTGTCACCGACAGGCCTCCGGTATCGGCCTGACCGAACAGTTTGCCCACGCGGGCAACGGCAGTGAAGTTTTCTTTCATAATCGCTTTATTATGCGGGGTGGATGCCCACTCCCGATTGACCAAAGTAAATTAAAAAAGGGTGTCGTTTTGTTTGACACCCCATTCTGCGTTAAGAAACACAACAGCGGATTACTCTGCTGACTCTGCAGCTGGCTCCTCTGTCTCTGTCTCTGTAGCCTCTGCTGTTGCAGCAGCAGCCTTAGCAGCGATAGCAGCAGCACGCTCCTCCTTAACCTTTGTCTCAGCAGCCAAAGCAGCCTTCTCAGCGTTCTTAGCGTCAGTTGCGAGCTTGTTTACCTTTGCGGCGATCTTGCTCTCCTTCTCACCAAGCCACTTGTTGAACTTTGCCTC
>JAFZFR010000080.1 GCA_017555805.1 Alistipes sp.
GAGCAAAGATGATAGGTTGCTCTGCGGGAATACTCTGCACAACTTGCAATGCGTTAGTCGAAGTGCAGCACACATCCGTCAAGGCCTTAACCTCGACAGAGGTATTTACATACGACACCACCTTATGGTCGGGATACTGCTCCTTCAGGCGAGCCAACGCCGCCGCCTCACAAGACTCGGCAAGCGAACAACCAGCCTCGGGAACGGGGATGAGCACCTTCTTGTTTGGCGAGAGCACCTTTGCCGTCTCCGCCATAAAGTTCACACCTGCAAAGAGGATGATAGGCGCTTCGATGTCGCGCGCCTTCACCGACAGGGCAAGCGAGTCGCCGAGATAGTCGGCTACGGCCTGCACCTCGGGCAAGGTGTAGTAATGGGCGAGGATGACAGCGTTCTTCTCCTTCTTGAGTTGCTCTATTCGCTGTGCAAGTTCACTATTAGTCATAGACATAAAAAGTTTCTTATTTTTCAACCTGGATATTCATACTGATATCCATAGCCTTAACGGTGTGAGTCAAGGCACCGACGCTGATGTAATCGACACCAGTAGCGGCAACCTCAATCAGGCGAGGGATGCTCATATTACCCGATGCCTCGGTCTTGATACCCTTCTCTGCGGCGTTGATTACTGCCACAGCCTCCGCCATAGCCTCGTTGCTCATATTGTCAAGCATAATGATGTCAGCACCCGCTGCGATAGCCTCCTTAACCTCGTCGAGGTTTGTGGTCTCCACCTCAATCTTGATGCCCTCGGCAATGCGCGCACGCACCTGCTCAACGGCCTTTGTGATGCCGCCAGCCATCTTGATGTGGTTATCCTTAATCATCGCCATATCGTAAAGACCCATACGGTGGTTTGTGCCGCCGCCGTGCTTTACCGCCAACTTATCCAACACGCGCAAGCCTGGAGCGGTCTTGCGGGTATCGAGCAACTCGGTGTGAGTGCCCGCCAACTCCTTTACATACTTTGCAGTCTCGGTTGCGATACCACACATACGCTGGAAGAGGTTGAGCGACAGACGCTCGCCACGCAACAGCGTAGGATAGGCAGCCTCAATCTTGAGGATAACATCGCCCTTCTTCACGAAGTCACCATCCTTGAAGTAAGGTGTAAAGACAACATCGCTCTGAAAGCGGTCGTAAACCATCTTCACAATCTCCAAACCAGAGATTACACCCTCCTGCTTGGCTGTCATCGTAGCCACCGCGTTCATCGACTCGGGGATGATTGACTCGGTGGTGATGTCACCTGTATTGATATCCTCCTCAATTCCCAAATCGAGAAGTTTGTTGATTAAGTTTTCGTACTGCATATCGACTAAAAGTTAAAAAAGTTTCCATTCACTGGTGCTGTGGTAATCTCCTCGCCACGACGCTGCACAGAGTGCAGAGCATAAGCCTCGTCGGCGCAAGGGTAATCCTCACGATAGTGTCCGCCACGACTCTCCTTACGCAGAAGCGCTGGCGACATAATCAGGCGTGCCACGCATAACAAACGGCGCGACGCCTCAAGATAGTATTCGCGATTAGGCTCTCCGCCTCGCTCATCCTGCTTTTGCTTGATGATGTTGCGAAGTTTCTCAATCTCCTTGAGTCCCTCCTTGAGTCCCTCCTCGCTGCGGATAATGCCTGCATAGGTATTCATAATCTCTGCTACCTGCTGGCGCACCTCAAGATAAAGAGCCTCGTTGGCATCATCACGGCTATACTGCTTGAGGAATTCTGGGTACGCTTCAACTGCGCCCACCTTCACGCTATCCTCAACGGCGCGGTTAGCAAAGACCAAGCACTCTATGAGTGAGTTCGACGCCAAGCGGTTTGCGCCCATAATACCCGTAGCCGCCACCTCGCCACACACATAGAGACGCTTAACATCGGTGCGACCATCGTTGTTCGACATCACGCCACCCACCGAGTAGTGAGCCGCTGGCGCAACGGGAATCTCCTGCGTGAGGTCATAGCCAAACTCCTTACACTTGGCGTGGATGCCCGGAAAACGCTTCAAAATCATAGCAGGGTCGAGGTGCTTGAGCGACAGAGTCACATAAGGCATTCCATCCTGACGCATCTGCTTGAATATCGAGCGTGCCACAATATCACGGGGCGCAAGTTCAGCCAACTCGTGAATAGGCACCATAAATCGCTTGCCATCCTTACCCAACAGATGCGCGCGCTCGCCTCTGACAGCCTCGCTGATGAGGAACGCCTGCGACGAATCTTTCAGATACAAGCCCGAGGGGTGGAACTGGATAAACTCCATATCCAGAATACGGCAACCCGCCTTGTAGGCAATCGCAACACCGTCGCCCACGGTTGTCTGCGGATTTGTTGTGCGTGCATAGATAGCCGAAGTACCGCCCGAAGTGAGGAACACATGGTTAGCAAAGAGCATCACCTCCTCGCCGCCCTCCACAGCATCGGTCAGCGCCTCGTTTGTACTCCAGCAACGCACTCCATAGCAGGTCTTGTTCTCAACCAGAAGGTCGAGCAGCAAGGTGTTCTCAAAGACTGTGATGTTATCGCGCTCGGCAACCTTCGAGATTGCGAACTCGGTAATCCAGCGACCCGTAGCATCGCCACCCGCGTGGAGGATTCGGCGTTTGTGGTGACCACCCTCCAGACCTAAAGCCAGCGCACCGTTCTCGGTGTCGAACTTCATACCCTCGGCGATAATCTCCTCGATGCGGTCGGGACCCTCGTTCACAAGAATCTCCACCGAGCGATCCTCACACAGACCTCGACCCGCAATCAGCGTGTCAGACTTATGGATTTCGGGATTATCGTCAAGTGATGTAACGGCGGCTATACCACCTTGAGCATTGAAAGAGTTGCTCTCGCGAACCATCGACTTGGTGATTACAGCCACACTACCCTTCAGCGAAGCCTTCCAGGCGGCATATAATCCAGCGAGTCCGCTACCTACGATTATGTAATCAAATTTACGCATTCTCTTTGGGTAATAATAATGCAAATATCATCAAAAATCTTTAGAAATACTACTATTTCTCCAAAAAAATTAGACCTCGCGCCCCGAAAATGTCAAATTTGGTCACACGCCGCCCTCACCGCCCTCGCTTCAGGCAGAAGCACCGCGAAATATTTGTAGCATTTTTTTGCATTAATATGCAACTATTTCCGATTTTTTGACTATCTTTACAACCAGTCACGACTACTCCCAAGTAGTTGCCACTACTAACCGAACAAACAAAATAAAAATTATAGAGTTATGTTAAGAAAATTCAGAGTTGTTGCCGCAGCCCTCTGCTTTGCACTTATCACGCTGCTGTTCCTCGATTTCACGGGAACACTCCACGCGTGGTTGGGTTGGCTGGCGAAAATCCAATTCCTGCCCGCCATTCTGGCACTCAATGTGGGCGTAGTAATCTTTTTAGTAGCGATGACGCTCCTGTTTGGACGCATCTACTGCTCGGTTATCTGTCCGCTCGGCGTTATGCAGGACATCTTCTCGCACTTTGCGGGTAAGCGCAAGCGTAACCGCTTCAGTTACTCTCCAGCGAAGAGTTGGTTGCGTTGGGGTGTGCTCGTAGCGTTTGTAGCAGCGATGGTCGCTGGCTTTGGTGCTATCGCCATCCTTGTTGCACCTTACAGCGCATACGGACGCATCGCGCAGAACCTCCTCTCTCCACTTTGGAAGTGGGGAAACAATGTGTTGGCATTCCTCGCCGAGAGAGTTGATAGTTACGCATTCTACTCTACCGAGGTGTGGATTGGCTCGTTGGCTACATTCGCTGTGGCTGCCGTCACTCTCATCGTGGTGGGCTATCTGGCTTGGCGTGGTGGCAGAACTTACTGCAATACCATCTGCCCAGTGGGTACGGTGCTTGGCGCATTGTCACGCCTCTCGCTCTTTAAGCCAGTCATCGACACTACAAAGTGTATCGACTGCAAGCGTTGCGGTCGCAACTGCAAGTCATCGTGCATCGATGTCGAGAACCACTCGATTGATTATAGCCGTTGCGTGGTATGCTTCGACTGCATCGAGAGTTGCAGCAAGGGGGCTATCAAATATACGCTCCGTACAAAGGCCGAGAAGGCTGAAAAGGCAGAAGCGCCAGTAGATAAGTCACGCAAGAACTTCCTTGTGGGTGCCACCCTGCTCGCCGCATCGGCTGCCAAGGCGCAGGAGATGAAGGTGGATGGCGGTTATGCAACCATCATCGACAAGCAGGCCCCAAACCGCAAGACTCCGCTGACGCCTCCAGGTTCCGAGAGCGCACGAAATATGGCGGCACACTGTACGGGTTGCCAACTCTGCGTTGCGGCGTGTCCTAATCAGGTGTTGCGCCCATCGGCTGACCTCAAGACCTTTATGCAGCCTACGATGTCATACGAGAAGGGCTATTGCCGTCCAGAGTGTAACAACTGCTCACAGGTATGTCCTGCGGGCGCTATCAAGCCTCTGACTCTTGCCGAGAAGACCTCTACACGCATCGGTCACGCTGTGTGGGTGCGTAAGAACTGTATCGTCATCACCGACGAGGTGGAGTGCGGTAACTGCGAGCGCCACTGCCCATCGGGTGCTATCACAATGGTGCCTATCGACAAGGAGAATCGTCGCTCACGCAAGATTCCAACAATCAACAAACACCGCTGTATCGGTTGTGGTGCGTGCGAGAATCTCTGCCCTGCACGACCATTCAGCGCTATCTATGTAAAGGGATTTTCAGAACACAGAACATTATAACAAAAGCCGCTATGGAGAAGAAAAATAATAATATTGGTCGTGGCGAGTTCCTGGCGCGTCTGGGCGCGGGCTCTGCCCTCACGGTTGCGGCACTTACGGGCTGCAAGCCAAGCAATCTGAAGTTTGACCCATACGATGTGGATGATGAGGATGTGCCAACCGACAAGATGACATATCGCACCAACCACAACACTAATGATAAGGTATCCATCCTGGGCTACGGCTGTATGCGCTGGCCTATGCGTAAGGGAGAGGATGGTCGCGATGAATTGGATCAGGATAAGATTAATGAATTGGTGGACTACGCCATCGCTCACGGCGTAAACTACTTCGATACATCGCCCGTATATTGTCAGGGTCGCTCGGAGGGTGCGACTGGTAACGCCTTGAGCCGTCACCCACGCGATAAATATTTCATCGCAACCAAGATGTCGAACTTCTCTAACTTCACACGCGAGAACTCAATCCTGATGTATAACCGCTCGTTTGAGTTGTTGCAGGTGGATACTATCGACTACTACCTCTTGCACAACATCGGTAGCAGCATCCGCTCATTCGAGGAGCGCTTCATCGACAACGGCATCCTCGACTTCCTCATCGAGGAGCGCAAGAAGGGTAAGATTCGCAACCTCGGCTGGTCGTTCCACGGCTCAAAGGAGGTCTTTGACCATATCCTCGCCTACCACGAGAAGGTGCACTGGGACTTCATCCAGATTCAGATGAACTACTCTGATTGGCAGAACGCGCGCGGCAATAATGTCAATGCCGAGTACCTCTACGCCGAGTTGGAGAAGCGCAACATACCTATCGTTATTATGGAGCCTCTGTTGGGTGGTCGTCTTTCGAATGTACCAAACCACATCTCTGCTCGTTTGCAGGAGCAGGAGCCAGAGCGCAGTGTGGCATCGTGGGCTTTCCGCTTTGTAGGTTCTTACCCTATGGTGCTCACAGCATTGAGCGGTATGACCTACGAGGAGCACTTGCAGGATAACATCCGCACATACGCTCCATTGGTGGAACTTACCGACGAGCAGAAGCAGTTCCTCTTCGAGACTGCGGAGTTGATGTTGCAATACCCTACCATCCCTTGTAACGATTGTAAGTATTGTATGCCTTGCCCTTATGGTCTGGACATCCCAGCCATCCTGCTGCACTACAACAAGTGCGTGAACGAGGGTAACCTCTCGCGCTCATCGCAGGACGAGAACTTCCGCAAGGCGCGCCGCGCATTCCTTGTGGGCTATGAGCGTGCGGTGGAGAAGGAGCGTCAGGCAGACCGTTGCGTGGGCTGCAAGCAGTGTAACGAGCACTGCCCACAGCGCATCGACATCCCTCGCCAGATGCGCCGCATCGACAAGTACATCGAGGATTTGAAACAGGGTCGCGAGTTTTAGCAATGAAGCAAATGCTCATCCATAGGCTCCACGCCGAGGGGTGTTCGTGTGTCATCTTGAATGGTGACATCACGCGCACATTCCACCAGCGTGGAGTGAAGGACCTGCACCACCTTCTGCACACCGAGCCCGAGGTGCTCAAGGGTGCAATGCTTGCCGACAAGGTTGTGGGCAAGGGCGCTGCCATACTGATGGTGGCGGGCGGTGTCGAGTGGGTCTATGCCGAGGTGATAAGCGAGTCGGCGCTGGAGTTGCTCACCGAGAACAACATCCCAACCGACTACGGCAAGGTTGTAAAAAACATCATCAACCGCGCGGGTACGAACATCTGTCCCGTCGAGAAACTATGCCTGGGATGCTCCACAATCGAGCAGAGTCTCAAGGCGATAGATGATTTTGTAGCAAGCCTTTAGCGCCGCCAAAGAGCGGAAATGAAAATATTTCTGCCGCCCACAGCGCATCTTGGTAGAATTTTTGCGTAACTACTTCACACAATAAGTAGTTCGCAGAAGCGAGCAAAAAAAATAAAAATTAATAACATAAAAAAAGAGAGTATGCAAGTTACAAGTATCAAACTCTATTCGTTGAAGTACAACGAAGCAAAAACTTACATCGCAGCAACACTTTTCATCCTTGGTAACATCGCGTTGCCACAGCTCTGCCACCTCGTGCCACAGGGCGGTATGATTTTGTTGCCGATTTACTTCTTCACTCTGGTGGGTGCTTACAAGTACGGCTGGAAGGTAGGTCTGCTCACAGCGCTCCTCTCGCCTCTGTGCAACCACATCCTGTTCGGTATGCCAGCGGCAGCGGTATTGGTGCCTATCCTGGTTAAGTCGTCAATCCTGGCGGTATCGGCAGGCTATGTTGCATCACGCTTCGGCAAGGTATCTATCGCATTGTTGGCGGCTGTTGTTGCAACTTATCAGGTGGCTGGTTCGCTCTTCGAGTGGGCTTACACTGGCAGCATCGAGGCGGCTTTGCAGGATTTGCGCCTCGGCATCCCTGGTATGCTTACACAGATTGTTGGCGGTTATTTGGTGATTAAGCATCTCTTGAAGCGATAACACACCTTATATTATTTAAGGCGTAACCGCACAAAAAAAGAGGTTGTCCGATGTGGACAACCTCTTTTACTTTACCCTAGCGGGAAACATTATTTACGCTTCGCCTGCTGACGAGCCATCTCCTCCTGCTGGCGCATCAACTCCTCGTAACGAAGCTGGAACTTCGACTTCTTCTTGTTCTTCTGCTTGGCCTTGTTCTGCTCCATAATGTAGCGAATCTTATCATCATCCACAAAACGGCGCATACTAGTCATCTGAATCATTGTGATGAGCTGTGACAAGAGGTAGTAGTAGCACAAACCTGATGCGTAGTCGTTAAACCAGAAGAGCATCATCACTGGCATCATATATACCATCATAAACTTCATACCTGCCATCTGACCCGATGCAGCAGAGTTCTGCTGGTAGTTCACATACGAGAAGCCAATCATCGCAACACTCATCAGCAAGCAGAAGAGGCTGACATGGTCGCCATAGAATGGGATTGTGAATGGAAGGTCGATAATGCTATCGTAAGATGACAAGTCGTCGGCCCACAAGAATGACTTACCACGCAACTCGATGCTCACTGGGAAGAAGCGGAACAGAGCCCACAACAGAGGCAACTGAATGAGCATTGGCAAGCAACCACCCATAGGGCTGATGCCAGCCTTCTTGTAGAGATTCATCATCTCCTGCTGCTTCTTCATAGCATCCTCCTGACGAGGGTACTTTGCATTCAAGGCATCCATCTCTGGCTTGATAACACGCATCTTGGCAGTCGAGAGGTAGCTCTTGTATGTCAATGGGAAGATCAGGAGCTTAACCAGCACGGTCAAAATCAAGATGATGATACCGAAGTTAGAGATATACTTGCTCAGGAAATCAAACACAGGGATAACCACCCAGCGGTTGAACCAGCCAACAAGCCAGCCACCCAGCGGAATGAGGCGCTCCATAGCGATGCTCTCGCCGTTAGCACCCACGATATCCTGAAGGATAGGATACTTGTTAGGACCACAGTAGATTGAGAAGTTGTAAGAGGTGGTCTGTGGAGTGTAATTCACACCCATACGCGATGTGTAGTACTTCAGGTAACCAGAGCCCTTCGCCTCGGTTGTGAAGCCCATATCGGCATATGCGAAGTTAGAGTGAGCGATGAATGTCTGCGAGAAGAACTGCTGGCGGAATGCCACCCAGTTTACCTCGCTCTGCACCTGCTCCGACTTGCTATCCTCGCTCATACCCAGGTCCTCAACACCATCCTCGCCAGGCAGGCGGTAAGAGAGTGTTGTGTACATATTCTCGGTCTTGTAGCTGCGCTCGTTCTGGAATGTGCGGTTGCTCCAGGTAAGACCCAGAGTAGACTGCTGCGCCATCACTGGCGAGAGGTTCTCCAATCTTACATTGAAGTCAATCAAATAGTCGCGTGAAGGCTCCTTCTTGTCATAGAGAGTGTACTCATAGACGATGTAAGCACCCGGGCTCACTTCAAGGCGCATCGCAAGAGTCTGATAATCCTCTGCGCGGCGCACGCCCTCGGTTGAGAAGATGTACTCCGAAGTGTTTACCTTCACATTATTGAGTCCATTCTTCACATAGAACTCCATATCGAACATTGCTGTCTCAGGGTCAAATAACGAAATCTTCTCGTTGCGCTCGCCCTTTGGAGCATACTTTGTGTAATCCTCCAACACAGCCTTTGTCATCATACCGCCTCGGGTAGTGAACTCTACCGACAAGAGGTCGTTTGACATTGTGAGACTCTGCTCCTGTGCCGACTTGGCTGCCACGAGAGTCTCACCAAAAAGCTCCTTCTCGCGCTGCAAAGCCAACTCTGCTGCGCTCAACTGCAAACTATCAGAATTCTCTGCGACTGACTCAGCAGCGGCCTGAGCCTGCTGCTCTGCAAGTGCCTGCTCCTCGACCTGCACCTGCGCCATATACTCTTTATACTTTGTTTGCTGACGAGAGTTGTAAGCCATATAGCCGATGAAAATCATCGACATAAGGACAACTCCAATGACTGTTTTCTTATCCATTTCTATTTTTTAAAAATTACTACTTCTCTGCCTTCTCCTCAGCCTTCTTTGCCTTCTGGAAATCCAACGCTGCAGCAACGAATGAGACGAACAATGGAGCTGGCGTTGCTACTGTGCTATGGTACTCTGGGTTGAAGAGTGTACCAACAAACCAAGGGTGACCCTGCAACTCGACAGCCTCTACCAAGCCTGTCTCAGGGTTTGTACCCACAGCCTTCATACCTGCCTGCTCAAACTGCTCGAGGTAAGCGCTGTTGAACTCATAACGGTGGCGGTGACGCTCAACGATAGACTCCTTGCCGTAAGCCTTTGCGATGGTTGAGCCCTTCTTCAACGAGCAAGCGTAACCACCCAGACGCATAATTGTACCATCCTTCAAAGTCACCTTCTTCTGCTCCTCCATAATGTCTACCACAGGGCTCTTTGTCTGTGGGTCCATCTCGCGCGAGTTAGCGTCGCTGATGCCCAACACATTGCGTGCGAACTCAACAACTGCGCTCTCCATACCGAGGCAAACACCAAAGAAAGGAACATTGTTCTCGCGTGCATAGCGAACAGCCTCCATCTTGCCATCGAAGCCACGAACACCCGAACCAGGAGCAACGAACACGCCCGATACACCACCGAGCAACTCGGCTACATTACCTGCGTTAATCTCCTCGGCAGCCACATAGTGCACCTTCACCTTGCAGTTGTTGGCAGCACCAGCGTGGATGAATGACTCGTTGATTGACTTATAAGCATCTGGCAACTCGGTGTACTTACCCACCAAAGCGACCTCAACACGCTTGCTTGGGTTCTTAATCTTCTCAACGAACTCGCTCCAAGCCGACATATCTGGCTCGCCGTTATCCTCGATACCCAACTTACGGAGGATTACATCGTCCAAGTGCTGCTCGCGCATGCTCAATGGCACCTCATAGATTGTTGGCTTATCAACTGACTCCACAACGGCGTCTTGTGTAACATTACAGAACAGAGCCACCTTGCGGCGTACATCCTCTGGCAGGCTGTGCTCGGCACGCAATACCAATACATCTGGCTGCACTCCCTCCGACTGCAACTCCTTCACAGAGTGCTGTGTTGGCTTTGTCTTGAGCTCGCTCGCTACTGCCATATAAGGCACCCACGCCAAGTGGATGAGCAATGAGTTCTGATAACCCAACTCGTTACGCAACTGACGAACAGACTCGATGTAAGGCAATGACTCGATATCACCCACAGTACCACCAATCTCCGAGATGATTACATCATACTTCTTTGTTGCGCCGAGCAACTGCACGCGACGCTTAATCTCGTCGGTGATGTGAGGGATAACCTGAACGGTCTTACCCATATACTCGCCGCGACGCTCCTTCTCGAGGATGCTCTGATAAATCTTACCTGTTGTTACTGTGTTATTTGTTGTAGTGGTGATTGAGGTGAAACGCTCGTAGTGACCCAAGTCGAGGTCACACTCTGTACCATCCTCTGTCACATAGCTCTCGCCGTGCTCATAAGGGTTCAAGCGTCCTGGGTCAGCATTGATGTATGGATCAAACTTCTGAACCGTTACAGAATAACCGCGTGCCTGCAACAGACGCGCTACAGATGCAGAGATAACACCCTTACCCAGTGATGATGCCACACCTCCAGTCACGAAGATGTACTTTGGCTTGCTCAATTTCATAATCTTATCAATGTTAAATATTTACCTATTTTATCCTAACTATCCTTTTTCATCGCAACGGTCGGGCTCGCGGCGTTGAGCCCCGAATCCGACCTCGCGTATAAATCTCTCTCTTTTCTTCTACTCCTTGCTATCGCCACCCTCCGAAGAGTAACTGTCGATAAGGTTAATCTTCTCGATTGTGAGTTGCAACTCTTGCTTTGCCTTTGCAATCTTGTCGCGGATGTCGGCAATCATCGCATCAGCATTCTTCGACTTCGAGAAGAAACCAATGTTGTTCTCCAGCAGAGCAATATCCTGCTCCATCTGGCGCACTTTATTATAAAGTCGCTCACGCTCCGAGCGCATACGCTTCTCGGCGCCCGACTTCATACCCTGCAGACGCTCCTTAAAGCGGTTCATCGAGCGGTCGCGCTCCGAGCCACGCAATACGGCAAACATTGCATCCACAGCCTCCTTATACTTCTTCTGCACCGCATCCTTCTGCTTGATTGGCACATAACCAATCTCGCTCCAGCGGCGCTGGAAATCCTTAATCATATCGTAGCCGCCCGCCTTGATGTCGGCCGCGTGCATCTGCTCGATAAGAGCCAACTTCTTCTGCAGGTTCACCTCGTGCTCATCCTCGATGCTTGCAAAGTGCTTCGCCTTGCGCTCGAAGAAGTTGTCACACGCCGCGCGGAATCGCTTCCACACCTGGTCGGCATAACGGCGCGACACGGCACCCACCTGCTTCCACTTTGCCTGGAGGGCAATCAACTCCTCGGTTGCGTGCTTCCAGTCCTCACTGTTCTGCAGAGCCTCGGCTGCCTCGCAAATCTCCTGCTTGAGTTGCAAATTATGCTCCATCTCGCTCTTCACGCCCTCGTAGAACTTGCGCTTCGCCTCAAAGAAGCGGTCGCACGCTGCACGGAAGCGCTCATAGATGCGTGTATTATCCTTCTTTGGCGCAAAACCAATCGTGCGCCATATCTTCTGAATCTCAATCAGGCGCTCGCTCGCCTTGTTCCACTCCTTGCGTGAAGAGTAAGGGTGGTCAGCCAACGCCTCGGTCTTTGCACACAACTCGCTCTTAAGTTCAAGATTCTTCATCTGCTCCTGCTTGATAGCATCGAAGTACTCCTGATGCTGCTTGTTGATGCGGCTCGAAGCGGTCTTGAAGCGCTCCCACAGAACCTCCTTATACTCATTTGCCACAGGACCTGTCTCGCGCCACTCGTCGTGCAACTTCTGCAACTTGTGGAACGCCTCGACAATCGAAGGCTCGGTAATCAACGCCTCCGCCTGCTCGCAGAGTTGTATCTTCTGCTCGTAATTCTTCTTAAGGTCGAGGTCACGCAGCTCCTTGTTAATCTTGATGAAGTTGTAGAAGTTCTCAACATGGAGATTGTATGTCTCCCACACATCCTTCACCTTCTGCTGCGGCACAAGACCCGTATCCTTCCAACGCTGCTGTAACTCGCGGAACTTTGCAAATGTAGAGTTCAGAGCCTCATCCGAGTTCACCAACTCCTTCAACTCCTCAATGATGGCGAGTTTTACCTTGAGGTTCTCCTCCTTGATGCTGTCAAGGTTAGAGATATACTCGTCACGGCGAGTGCGGTAGAGCTTGAACAGATCCTTGAGCTTAACCTCCAGAGCATCCACCTGTGGAACGAACTCGGCGCCCTCGCCCGCCTCCGCCTCAAAGTTGCGGCGCGCAGCATCTACCTCGGCGCGGTGGAGTTTATAGAAGGCAATCTTGATAGCCTCGACACTCTTGCGGAGAATCTGCACTGGCTCGGTTGCCAGCAACGACTCAAACAACTCGACAAGCTCCTGCTTTGTCTTGCTGCTCAAATCATCCTTATCAACATCTGCCGCCGAGAGCTCCTCCTGTGTCTCCTCGCCAATGGCAAGACCCGCCTTCTCGGCGTCAAGAGCAGCATCCTCCTCCGAAAAATCAGCCGCAATAGCAGCCTCTACATTAGTTTCATCAATCAGGGCAGCACTCTCTTCTGCCTGATCCTCAACAGTTACATTTAGCGCATTATCGGCATCGCCGATAGGCTCCACTGGAGCCGCGTGGAAAGAATTTTCAGTAGTCATTACATCAGTAGTTTTATATGTTACCCATTTTTATAACATACAGATGTGCAAATATAAGTAAATTATCGCTTCGTTATTCGTTTTTTTGCTCGGAATTTTATTATATTTGTAAAAAAATTCAACCATGGGATACAAAATATTACTTATCGACGACGAAGCCGACATTCTGGAGTTCGTAAAATACAACCTCGAGCGCGACGGTTATGAAGTACACACAGCATCCGACGGAAAGGAGGGTCTGGAGGTGGCACTCACCGTAAAACCACACCTCATCCTTCTGGATATGATGATGCCTATTATGGACGGCATCGAGACCTGCAAGGCCATCCGCGAATCAGCAACGCTGAAGAATGTGATGGTGGTGTTCCTCTCGGCAGTAGGTTCCGAGGAGACACAGTTGCAGGGCTACAACGCTGGCGCCGACGACTATATCAACAAGCCTATCAAGATGAACATCCTGCGCAGTCGTGTGCAGGCTATCCTCAAGCGCATCACACCCGTAGATGAGAATGCCAAGACTCCGCTGGAGATTGATGTTGAACACTATCAGGTGAAGAAGGGTGACGAGGTCATCACCCTCCCACGCAAGGAGTTCTCGTTGCTTCAGTTGCTCCACTCCGAGCCAGGCAAACTCTTCACTCGCGAGGAGATTTACACCCGCGTATGGGGTAGTCGCGTCATCGTGGGCGACCGCACCATAGATGTTCACATCCGCAAGTTGCGCCAGAAGATTGGCGAGGACCACATCGTGACAATCAAGGGCGTGGGTTATAAATATGAGGCTTAAAGCGATGAAAAAATCTTTATTTCTCTTCTTTGCGGCGCTCTTTTGCGTCGGCATTGGTCGCGCGCAGTCATTTGAGGAAAATTTCCAAAATGCGACACTTCGCATCGATTATGTCTTTGTCGGCAACTCCTCACAGCAGATGATTGCCATCGACGAATTTGCCCGTTTTGACCGCTGGGCGGGTCGCCGAGTGAATCTCGACAGCGTTCCCGTACGCGGAAATGGCGAGGTAAAAATCATTGATGCAGAGAGTGATGCAGTTTTATACTACAACTCCTTCTCAAGTCTTTTCCAGGAGTGGCTCACAACCGACGAGGCTTCCACCTCGACTCGCAGTTTTGAGTTCACACAACTTGTGCCACTTCCCAAACAGAAGGTTATCGTAGAGACTACCCTATTCGACAACAAGGGCAAAATCGCAACCGCTTCGCGCCACACGCTTGACCCCGAAGATAAGTTAATTCGCAACCTCAATGGTCGCAATGCGGTCTCACACGAATATCTCCTCAAGAGCGGCAGCAGCGAGGAGTGTATCGACATTGCCATTATGGCGGAGGGTTACACCGAGGAGGATATGAACATCTTTATGGAGGATGCCCGCGCGGCGTGCGACGAGATTATGCGCTACGAACCATTCGCACAGCATAAGCACCGCTTCAATGTCGTGGCGGTGAAGTGCCCATCGAAGCAGAGCGATGTGAGCGTTCCGCAGGATGAGAGTTGGAAGCAGACGGCCGTAAACTCAAATTTTATGACCTTCTACTCGCCTCGCTACCTCACAACCAACAGCGTACACCTTATCCACGACCAGTTGGTGGGTATCGACTACGAGCACCTGATTATCCTTGCCAACACCGACACCTACGGAGGTGGCGGCATCTACAACTCCTACACCCTCACCACCGCCCACAACCCCTATTTCAAGCCCGTTGTGGTGCACGAGTTCGGCCACTCGTTTGGCGCATTGGGTGACGAGTATTTCTACGAGCAGCCCGACCACACCGAGAATTTCTACTCGCTCGACTACGAGCCCTGGGAGCAGAACATCACCTCGCTGGTCGATTTCGACTCAAAGTGGAAGGATATGCTCGGCAAGAATGAGAAAATCCCTACCGAGCCTACCGAAAAGCGCAAGAAGAAATATACGGTCGGCGTCTATGAGGGTGGCGGTTATATGACCAAGGGAATGTACCGCCCAGCGGTCATCTGCCGTATGCGTGACAATGTGGCTACGCAGTTCTGTCCAGTGTGCCAGAGAGCCATCGAACGCATAATTTTATACAACACCGAAGCCAAATAACAGGCAAAGCATAAAAATATGGCAAAAGCGAGGCGAAACTTACGATTTTTTCGCCTCGCTTTTCGTTTCTTCGCACTTTATTTACTATCTTTGGGAGTGCAAACACCATTAACTCAAAATTAGCCACACCCCACAAGGGCGATGTGGCATAAAGTGTGAGTATAGCCCACCATCGGCGCACACATCTTTCGGCACGGCGGCGGGCCCATTGAGGAAGAAAAACACTTAAAATTAAAATAACAAAATTATGATCGTATTAGTTCTTAACTGCGGTTCATCTTCGATTAAGTATCAGGTGATCGACATCGACGACAAGAGCAACGCTATGTTGGCAAAGGGTCTTGTTGACCGCATCGGTCTTCCAGAGGGAAGCCTCACTCACAAGCCAGTAGGCAAGAACAACTTTGAGTTGAAGATGCCTATTCCAGACCACACCACAGGTATCAGCCTCGTGCTCGACGCCTTGACAAATGCCGAGCACGGCGTTATCGCCGACCTCAAGGAGGTGAAGGCCGTTGGTCATCGTGTGGCTCACGGTGGTGAGTTCTTCCAGTCAAGCGCATTGGTTGATGAGCAGGCGAAGGAGAACATCCGCTCACTCTTTGAGATTGCACCGCTGCACAACCCAGCAAACCTGGAGGGTATCCTCTCAATCGAGAAGGTATTGCCAGGCGTTCCACAGGTGGCTGTGTTCGACACATCATTCCACCAGTCAATCCCTGCAATCAACTACCTCTACGCTTTGCCATTGGAGTATTACAACAAGTACCGCGTGCGTAAGTACGGTTTCCACGGCACAAGCCACAAGTATGTTGCAAAGGTGGGTGCCGAGATGGTAGGTCTTGATTTCGAGAATTCGAAGATTATCACTTGCCACATCGGTAACGGTGGTTCTGTGACTGCGGTTTTGAACGGTAAGTCATTCGACACATCTATGGGCTTCTCTCCACTCGATGGTCTGGTGATGGGTACTCGTTGCGGCTCAATCGACGCCAGCGCAGCGACCTACATCGGCGAGCGCGAGGGTATGTCATACGGCGAACTCAACTCAATGATGAACAAGAAGTCGGGCGTGTTGGGTCTTACTGACGGTCTCTCAAGCGATATGCGCGACATCGACGACGCTTACGATGCAGGCAACGAGAAGGCTATCGTGGCTCGCGATATGTACTACAACCGCGTTAAGAAGTTCGTGGGCGAGTATGCAGCCGAGATGGGCGGTGTTGATTTGATTATCTTCACTGGCGGTGTTGGCGAGAACTCTGCTGACTTGCGCCGTTATGTATGCCAGAATATGGAGTGGATGGGCGTCTCTATCGACGAGAGCATCAACCTCAAGACTCGTGGCGTGAACACCCTGCTCTCTACACCAGAGGCAAAGGTTAAGGTTGCCGTTATCGCAACAAACGAGGAGTTGGTAATCGCTACCGACACTTACGAAATTACAAAGAATTTGTAAACCATTAAACACTACAAAAAGAGATGATTACACATTTGGAAGAAATCGTATCGGCTGCCGTTGCGCGTGGTAAGAAGCGTTTGGCAGTTGCTTATGGCCAGGATACACACACTATCGAGGCTGTATATAATGCTTGGAAAGAGGGTATCTGCGACGCAACACTCTATGGTGACAAGGCTACCATCGAGGCTGCTTGTGCAGAACTCAACATCGACCCAAACATCTTCAACATCGTACACGAGTCAAGCGATGTAAACTGCGTTCGTATGGCAGTTGCGGCTGTGGCAGCGGGCGACGCTGATGTATTGATGAAGGGTTTGGTTTCAACCGACAAGTATATGCGTGGCATCCTTAACAAGGAGGCTGGCCTGTTCCCTCCAAAGGGCGTGTTGAGCCATGTGGCAGTTATCGAACTCCCAGGTCGCGACAAGTTGCTCTCAATCTCGGATGTTGCTGTTATCCCAGCACCTGACTTCAAGCAGAAGCAGAAGTTGATTGGTTACCTGGCACAGACAGCGAAGATTTTGGGCGTGGATGTTCCAAAGATTGCCTGCATCTCGGCTTCAGAGCAGGTGTTGCCATCAGTCCCTTCTTCTACCGAGGGCGCTATCCTTGCAAAGATGGGCGACCGCGGTCAGTTGGGTAAGGTTATCGTTGATGGCCCTCTCTCACTCGATGTAGCACTCTACAAGGAGGTTGCCGAGCACAAGAAGGTGACTGGCTCAAGCGTTGCTGGCGAGCCTGACTGCTTGCTCTTCCCTAACATCGAGTCTGCAAATGTATTCTTCAAATCTGCTACACACATCGGCGGCGCGGAGTTGGCTGCAATGGTGATGGGTACAAAGGTTCCTTGCGTATTGACTTCACGCGGTGACTCTGCCCTCACAAAGAAGTACTCTATCGCTCTGGCTTGCTTGGCAGCAAAATAAATTTAACAAGTAAACTACTCTGTACGATGACAAGTAAACACAACCACTCGCGCGACAACGGCTCATTGGGTCTCACTGCGCCCTACCACTTCGCAATCCTTGCGATTAACACAGGCTCCACCTCAACAAAGATTGCCGTCTATCACGACGACAAGGAGGCGGTGGTATGTTCGCTTGCCCACACGACAGAACAAATCGCTCGCTTCACCACCACCGAGGAGCACCTCCAGTGGCGCAAGGAGTTGATTATAGAGGCTCTCAAGGAGCACAACATTGACCTCGCAACCCTCTCGGCCGTAATCGGTCGAGGGGGACTTTTGCGACCTGTCGAGAGTGGCATCTATGAGGTCAGTGAAAAGATGTGTGACGAACTGCGTCACTGCACACCACAACACGCGTCGAACTTCAGCGCGATTATCGCACTGGACATCGCAAAGGGTCTTGACCTGAAGGCATACATTGCCGACCCAGTCGTAGTCGATGAGCGTGACGAGGTGGCAAAACTTACGGGCATAAAGGAGATTCGCCGTCGCTCAATCTTCCACGCCCTGAACCAAAAAGCGACGGCACGCATCTACGCCGCCGATATTGAGCAGCGATATGAGGACCTCAACCTCATCGTGGCACATATGGGCGGAGGAGTGTCGGTAGCGGCACACCGCAAGGGTCGCGTGATAGATTGCAACAACGCACTCGACGGCGAGGGACCAGTAGCACCCGAGCGTGCAGGCTCAATCCCCGCGGGCGAGTTGGTTGATTTGTGTTTTTCGGGCAAATATACCCACAAGGAGATACGCTCGCTGCTCTCGGGCAAGGGTGGTCTGGTGTCGCTCACTGGCAAGAACTCTGTGAAGGACCTCGTCGAGGAGGCGCAGGCAGGCAATGCAGAGTCGAAGCAGGCTATCGACCTTATGGTGTATGGAATAGTGAAGAACATCGGACAGATGGCAACAGCTCTCAAGGGCGACATTGATGCCATCATCCTCACGGGCGGCATCGCGCACAGCAAGTACATCACCGACGCCATCGCCGACTCGTGCCGATTCCTTGCCCCAATCGCAATATATGCTGGCGAGAATGAGTTGCAGTCGCTGGCAATGAACGCCTTGCGTCTGCTGCGTGGCGAGACCGAGGCTAAAGAGTACTAACAATGAAGAAGATTCTCATTCTCAACGGACCAAACCTCAACCTCCAGGGTAAGAGGGATGTGAACATATACGGCACAACGACATTCGAGGAGTACACCTCATCACTCGCGGAGCGTTATGCGGGTCGCGTGACCTTCGACTACTTCCAGTCAAACATCGAGGGCGAACTTATCAACGCCATCCACTCAAGCGTGGGCGTCTATGATGGTATTGTGCTCAATGCGGGCGGATATACTCACACCTCGGTGGCTCTGCGTGACGCCATCTCGGCTGTTGCGACCCCAGTGGTGGAGGTACATATCTCATCTATCCTCGCACGAGAGGAGTTCCGCCACATCTCGATGATTGCCCCTGTGGCAAAGGGTTCGATTATGGGCTTTGGTCTTGACTCATATCGTCTGGGCGTAGAGGCTCTGCTTGCATAAAGGTTCAGCGATGACGGGGGAGCGAGATTTAAGCCAGCGAGTGGCATCGGGCGTAGCGTGGAACATAGCCGAGAAGGTCGGCTCCACCCTGCTGCAAGCCATCGTGAGCATCATCGTCGCCAACCGCATTATGCCCGAGGATATGGGCATCATCGCCATCCTGACCGTCTTTGTGACACTCACGCAGGTGGTCATCGACAGCGGCTTCTCGCAGACACTCATCCGCAAGGCAGACCCCACACCAAGCGATTTCAAGGCGGTATTCCGCTTCAACCTTATAGCCTCGTTAGTGATTTATGTTGCACTGACGGCGGCATCGCCACTCATAGCATCATACTATGGCTGGGGGCTGATTACCGACATCGCACCCGTACTCTATCTGTTGCTCCCACTTAACGCCTTGTGCGTTATCCAGAACACCATAATGGTAAGGGAGTTCCGTTTCGCAGAACTTTCGACAATCATATTCTTCTCGTCGCTCATCAGCGGCATCCTCGCCATCGCAATGGCGCTCACCGGCTTCGGCGTATGGAGTTTGGTGGGTCAGCGTGTGGGTATGATGGCAACAAAGGCAGTTTTGCTATGGTATCGCAGCGCGTGGCGACCTCGCCGTGATGTTAAGTGCGGCTCACTGCGCGAGATGGCACCATTCAGCCTGCGACTGATTGCCACCGATATGATTACGGCAATCTACAACAACATCGCGCAACTCTTTATCGGCAAAATCTACTCTGCCGACTCGCTCGGGTACTTCAACCAGGCGCAGAAACTCAAGGATATGCCCGTAAATGCCACGATGCAGTCAATCCAAAGCGTCACCTTCCCCGCTCTTGCCAAGATTAGCACCAACGAGCAGAAGTTTGACGAGGGCTACCGCCGCGTGGTGATGCTCACGGCATTTATTATGTTGCCCGTAATGGCGGGAGTTATCGCAACGGCAGAGGACATCTTCCACCTGCTCTTAAGACCGCAGTGGCATCCATCCATCCCCTACTTCCGCATTATGTGCCTCATAGGCATCTTCTACCCCATCTCCGCTATCGCCTACAATGTGCTGAAGGTGCGTAGCAACGGACGCATCATCCTTTGGATGGAGGTTATCAAGAAGGGAATTATGACTATCATCCTCGCCGTGACTATCCCGATGAGCGTGATGGCTATCGCTTGGGGTATGGTTGCCGCATCGGCTTGCGAGATGGTGCTTAATGTGGGCGCTACGATGCGTTACGCGGGACTTTCGTTGGGTCGATTCTTGAGGACTTTGTTGCCTATCGTACTACTCACAACAGTGATGTATGCCGCAACCGTATTTGTAGGCACATACACCCAGGATTGGAGTGTTGCTTTGCGCCTCGCGGCAAAGATTGCAACAGGCATAACAACCTATGTCGCAGTGGGATATGCAACACGAATGGAGGCATTTAGCGAAGCGCTCGCCATAGCCCGTCAGTTTGCAAATAAAATCAAGAGATAGATTTAGAAGTGGCTGAAACCGCGCCACTGCGGAGTGATTTTTCTACCATTTTCCATCCAGCAGATTTCAGCCTCACTGGATGCCGTAATTCGACCTACGGCATATATTTCTACGCCGAAATGCTCGCGAAAATCTCGCTGGAGTTGCTCTGCGGCAGAACCCGCGACAGTAAAGAGCAACTTATAATCCTCACCGCCACACACCGCCGACTCTACATCGCCCCCGACGGCAGGGATAGATTCCACATCCACCTCCGCACCGCAATGCGATAGTTTCAAGATGTGGCAGAGGTCAGAGGCCAGACCATCCGAGAGGTCCATCATTGCGTGCACCTCCTCGCGCGCGCCAAGCCACTCGCCCTCGGCAATCTGCGCCACAGGGTTGCGGTGAACTTCAGCCAGCGCAGTGGCATACTCGCCACGCAGAATATCCTTTAGTCCCAACGCCGAAGCGCCTAACTTATCGCCCACGAAGATTACATCGCCCACCTGTGCCGCCGCTCTGCGCTTCACACACTCCGCGCGTCCGCGACCAATGGCAACTACATTTATCGAGATGCCCGCCTTCGACGAGGTGGTATCGCCACCCACCAGCGCAACGCCATGCTCCTTCGCCAGCGAGTGAAAACCATCCAAAAACTCCTTCGCCCACTCATCGGTAGCATCCGACGGCAGAGCCAGAGAGAGCAAAGCAGCAACGGGCTTGATGCCCATCGCTGCCACATCGCTCAAATTTACGGTCAATGACTTTCGTCCCAACTCATAGGCAGAGGTCGCCCCACGCAGAAAGTGAACATCCTCCTGCAACATATCGGTGGTCATCACCAGCACCTCGCCGCCACCGATAGGCAGCACCGTGCAGTCATCACCGATTGACTCCCATCCCTGACGATCAACATCGCCAAAGAGTCGCGCCACATACTCTATGAGTCCAAACTCCGTCATCGCTATTTCATCAACCCCTCCTCGGCAGCGAGTGCAGAGGCATAGTCAATCATATTACGCTCGAACTTCGCGCGGATATTCTCCAGGCAGAGGTTGCCGATACTACCCTCGTGGGTGTGGTGCAACTCGCGGCCATCGTGCTCGTAGGTGCCATTCTGCACACGCATACCCACCTCGCGGTAAGCATCGCGGAAAGGCACGCCATTCGCCACCGCATCGTTCACATCCTCAACGGTAAAGAGGTACTTATAGATGTCGTTAGAGAGAATATCGCGGTTAATCCACATCTGCTCGATACCCGCCTTCGCCATACGCACCACATCGGTAATCTCCTTGAATGCAGGCACATAGATCTCCTTCGTAAGCTGCATATCGCGGAAGTAACCCGATGGGAGATTTGTCGCGATGAGTGTCACCTCCATAGGCATAGCCTGCATACGGTTGCACTTCGCGCGAGTAAGCTCGAAGATATCGGGGTTCTTCTTGTGAGGCATAATGCTTGAGCCAGTTGTGAATGCGTCAGGCAACTTCACGAAGCCGAAGTTCGCACACGAGTAGAGGCACACATCCTGCGCCAGACGACCAACGGTTGCGGCGATGGCTGCGATAGCAGTCAGCACCACGCGCTCGGTCTTACCGCGCTGCATCTGGGCATACATCGAGTTGTAGGCCAAGTCCTCGAAGCCGAGCAACTGGGTTGTCATCGTGCGGTTCAATGGCACCGATGAGCCGTAGCCCGCACCCGAGCCAAGAGGGTTGGTATTCACCAACTTATACGCTGCATTGAGCATCAGCATATCATCCGCCAACGCCTCGGCATAGGCGCTGAGCCACATACCAAACGATGATGGCATAGCCACCTGCTGGTGAGTGTAGCCAGGCATCAAGACATCCTTCCACTCCTCGGCCTTCTGCATCAATGTAGAGAACAACTCCTCGACACTCTGCTGCAGGGCGATAATCGCGCTACGCGAAAAGAGCTTGATATCGACCATCACCTGATCGTTGCGTGAGCGACCCGTATGGATGCGCTTGCCCGCGTCACCGCACATCTCGGTGAGCATAAACTCCACCTGCGAGTGGACATCCTCCACCCCATCCTCGATGGTGAACTCGCCCGCCTGCACCTGCTTGTAAATCTTCTTCAGACCCTGCTCCAATGCCTCGCGGTCATCATCCGAGAGAAGACCGATAGAGTTAAGCATCTTCATATGTGCCATATTACCCAGCACATCAGCCTCCGCCAGAAACAAATCAAGTTCGCGGTCGCGACCCACTGTGAACTCCTCGACAAATGAGTCGGTAGAGTAACCTTTATCCCAAAGTTTCATATCTTATTGTTTTTCAATTTTCAATCCATCCAACACGCTGCAGTAAAGCCCGATAGCCTCCTCAATCTCGCTCAGGAGGATATACTCGTCGGCGGTGTGAGAACGAGCGCTGTCGCCTGGGCCCAACTTCAGGGTCGTAAATGGCATAACCGCCTGATTTGACATCGTCGGCGAGCCGAAAGGCTTCTTACCCATAGCCACCAAGCGCTCCACGGCAGGGTGATTAAGCGCAATAGCCGAAGAGTTCAGATGCGTCGAGCGAGGCGTAACATCGCACTCCACGCTTTGGCGAATCTCCTCCAGCAACTCCTCATTCTGATAGCACTCATTCACGCGCACATCCACCATAAACTTGCACTCCGCCGGCACAACATTATGCTGCGTACCCGCATTCACGCCCGTTACGGACATCTTCACCGCACCAAGCAGTGGCGACACTCGCTCAAACTGATGCGTGCGGAACCACTCAATATCCTTCAGCGCCTTGTAAATCGCATTCACGCCCTCCTCTCGTGCAGCGTGACCCGCCACGCCGTGCGCCACGCAGTCCAAAACCATCAGACCCTTCTCGGCAACGGCTGGTTGCAACGATGTAGGCTCGCCCACAATCGCAAAGTCAATCTCGCCCAACTCGGACAGGACAGCACGCACACCATTCACGCCTGTCACCTCCTCCTCGGCTGACGCCAGGAAGATAAGGTTGTAGGGTTGCTCGCCCTTTGACAAATGCATAAACGCCGCCAGCATCGCAACAAGGCTTCCGCCCGTATCGTTGCTACCCAAACCATACAACTTGCCATCCACGACCTCTGGGGTAAATGGGTCGCGCGTCCACTGCGAATTGGGCTTCACGGTGTCAAGATGGGCATCAAGCAGGATGGTAGGCCTCTCCGCATCGTACGCCCACGCCTGCGCCCACACATTGTTACCCTTGCGCTGTGGCTCAAAACCAAGCGCCCTCAACTCCGCCTCCATAATGTCGGCAACGGCTGCCTCCTCGCGGCTTGGCGAGGGGGTTGCAATCAAACGCTTGAGCAGTTCTATGGCTTGCTGTGTCTGCATAATTACTTTACTACTACTGTACCACCGGTCAAGGCCTCGGGTGCAGTGATACGCACCGACTTAACGCCCGCCTCGATGGTCTTATAGGCATTATCAATCTTGGGAATCATTCCCGAATGTATCTTCTCCTCGCGGCGCAACTCATCGTAGAGCGAAGGCGTAATGGTAGGGATGAGTGAGTTATCATCATTCACATCAAGCAACACACCTGGCTTGTCCAATGTGAATACCAACTCCACCTCATACTTTCCCGCCAAGCCCGTAGCCACAGCCGAAGCCACGCTGTCGGCGTTGGTGTTGAGCAACTCGCCTGTAGGAGCAAATGTGATAGGCGACACAACCGGGATTGCGCCATTGTCGAGCAAGAGCGCCAGCACATCGGCATTCACCTCATCGACATCACCCACAAAGCCCCAATCAATATCCTTCACTGGTCGGCGGTGCGACTTCACCACAGCCATATCGCAACCCGACAGACCGCAGGCATTCACGCCACGCGCCTGCAGGGCAGATACCACGCGCTTGTTCGCGAGACCCGCATACGCCATCACGGCGATGTCCAATGTAGCGGCATCGGTGATACGACGACCCTCGTGCATCTTCACCTCCACGCCCAACTTTGTGGCGAGTTGTGAGCCCATAACGCCACCTCCGTGTACCAAGACGAACGCCTCGTCGAGCGACGCCAAGGCATCGCACAACGAAGCGAGAACATCTGCATTTTCGATTAACTTACCGCCAATCTTAATAACTTTTATCTTCATTGAAATAGAAATATTACATACCCATCTCCTCGGCAGTTGCCTTGAACGCCTCAACGAAACGCTCAACCTCCTTCTCGCCAATCATCAACGGTGGCAACAGACGCAGAGTATATTCACCGCTCAAGCCCGTCATAATGTGGTGCTTCTCGCGCAACACCTTACGGAAAGCCGCCTGCGGAACACTCAAGTCGATACCAATCATCAAACCACGACCGCGAATATCCTTGATTCCGCTCACGCCCTTGATGCCCTCGATAATCTTCTCGCCCATCTTGCGAGCATTTTCCACAAGACCCTCTGCCTTAACAACATCCGCTACTGCGATGGCTGCCGCACAAGCGAGGTGGCTACCGCCAAATGTTGTGCCGAGCATACCCTTCTTAGCTGGGATTGCTGGAGAAATCATCACAGCACCCACCGGGAAACCGTTGGCGATACCCTTCGCCAGAGTGATGATATCAGCCTTTACATCCGACCACTGGTGAGCGAAGAACTTACCGCTACGACCATAGCCCGCCTGAATCTCGTCGATGATAAGCATTGTGCCCGTAGCATCACACGCCTCGCGTGCCGCCTTGAGGAACTCATCCGACGCAACCTGAATACCACCCACACCCTGAATAGGCTCGATGATAACGGCAGCATACTCGCTTGTTGCCAACTCCTTCTTCAAGGCCTCAACATCGTTCAACCCAACGAACGACACCTTGTCGGTGCAGTTCACTGGCGCCTGAATCTTTGGGTTATCGGTCACCGCAACTGCCATACTTGTACGGCCGTGGAATGCCGCCTTCATAGCCAGCACGCGCTCGCGACCCGTTGTGAACGACGCCAACTTCAATGCGTTCTCGTTAGCCTCGGCACCGCTGTTGCAGAGGAACAACTCGTAATCGTCATAGCCCGACAACTCGCCCAACTTATCCGCCAACTCCACCTGCAATGAGTTAATCACAGCGTTAGAGTAAAAGCCAATCTTCGAGAGTTGGTCGGTAATCTTCTCAACATAGTGAGGGTGCGAGTGACCAATCGAGATTACGGCGTGACCGCCATAGAAGTCGAGGTACTCCTCGCCCTGCTTGTCCCACAAGTATGCGCCCGACGCCTTCACAGGCTCCATATCGAGCAGAGAATATACATCAAAAAGTTTCATAATCTTCTCTTTAGAAATAACTTGCCTTGAGTCGCAGACCCTCCATCTCATCGAGACCGAACATCAGATTCATATTCTGAACAGCCTGACCCGAAGCACCCTTCAAAAGGTTATCCACAACAGAAGTGATGAGCAGCTTGCGACCCTCCTTCTGCAACGAGAGGAAGCAGTAGTTGGTGTTCACCACCTGCTTCATATAGACTGGCTTGTCGCTCACGCAAACGAATGGATGCTCTGCGTAATAGGTCTTGAAAATCTCAACTATCTTATCAAGATCCTCGTCCAGGCGCACCACAACATCACTCATAATGCCTCGTGCGTGGCAACCACGAACTGGCACGAATGCGATATCGGTAGTCTCCTTACCGCCCGCAGCCACTACTGTCTCGCCAATCTCGCCAAGGTGCTGGTGAGTGAAGACCTTATAGTTCGAGAGGTTTGCGTTGCGGTTGCTGAAGTGAGTGTCCTGCGTAGGCTTCTGACCTGCACCCGTAGAGCCTGTGATACCAGTCACCGTTACATCCTCGGGCAAGATACCCGCCGCCGCCAATGGAATGAGGGCAAGGTTGATTGAGGTAGCGAAGCAACCTGGGTTAGCCACACAACGGCAGCCCTTAATCTGCTCACGATTGAGCTCTGGAGCGCCATAGATGAACTCGCCCGCATCCGCCTTCAAGCGGAAGTCGTTACTCAGGTCAATAATCTTCACCGATGCTGGCACTGGGTTTTCTGTCAAGAACTTGGCAGAGTTGCCGTGACCCATACAGATGAAGAGCACATCGATATCCTCGAAGTCGATGTTCGAGAATTTCAAATCGCTATAAATCAAATCGGTGTGCACCGAGTGGATAGGCTCGCCATCGTGCGAACCGCTCTGGATATATTTTAACTCTACGGCTGAATGATTAACAAGCAGGCGAATAAGTTCGCCTGCTGTGTAACCCGCGCCGCCTGCAATTGCGACTCTAATCATTATATTTCGTTTTTGTTCTTATTCATTATGGGGTTGCCCCCTAAAAGAAGTTGTTAATTTTAGGCACGCGACGCCCGAAAAACCGCAGTTTACTTGTTGTAAATGAGGATTTTGAGGGCAAGCGTAACGCCAAAATTACTTTGTATGTGTTCAGTTTAAAAGAGGAATTTTTAGGCACGCGACGCCCGAAAAACCGCAGTTTACTTGTTGTAAATGAGGATTTTGAGGGCAAGCGTAACGCCAAAATTACCTTTTAAACTAACACAACTACTCCTCGTCTGGATTTACCGCGTGATAAATCTTAAGAGGCATCGACGCAATCTTGGTGAAGCCCTTAACATCATCGGCAGTCCAAGCGTTGTTCATCTCGCCGTACTCTGCGAACTTGGCGTTCATCAAGTCGTGTGCTGACTCGATACCAACCAAAGTGAATGTGTAAGGACGGAGTGTGATGAATACCTTACCCGATACATTGCGCTGGCTGTTCTCGAGGAACTTCTCGATGTCACGCATCACTGGCTCTGAATACATCGCCTCGTGCATGAACATACCATACCAAGTACCCAACTGATCCTTCCAGTACTGCTGCCACTTTGTGAGGGTGTGCTTCTCCAAAAGCTCGTGAGCCTTGATGATAAGCATAGGTGCCGCAGCCTCGAAGCCTACGCGACCCTTGATACCTACGATAGTGTCACCCACATGAGTGTCGCGACCGATAGCCCAAGCCGAGCCAATCTCCTCCAACTTGTTGATTGCTGCAACGCCCGACAAAGCCTCGCCGTTCACGCCAACAACCTCACCGTTCTTAAACTCAATCTCCAAAGACTCTGTGCCCTCCTTCTTGAGCTGTGAAGGGTACGCTGTGTCTGGGAGGTTTGTAGCCGAGCAGAGTGTCTCCTTACCGCCTACTGATGTACCCCAAACACCCTTGTTGATTGAGTACTCCATCTTTGTGAAGTCAGCCTCGAAGCCGCCCTCCTTGAGGTAGTTAATCTCATACTCGCGTGTGAGTTTCATATCGCGTGTAGGGGTGATAATCTCAACCTGTGGAGCGAACACCTCGAAAGTGAGGTCGAAACGCACCTGATCGTTACCAGCACCTGTTGAGCCGTGAGCGATAGCATCAGCGCCGATTGAGTTAGCGTAGTTCACGATAGCCAACGCCTGGAATGTACGCTCCGAACTTACAGAGATTGGATATGTCTTGTTACGCAACACATTACCCATCACCATATACTTGATGCACTTGCCGTAGTAGTCGCCAGTAACATCAATATTGACATGCGACTTTGCGCCCAACTTATAAGCGCGCTCCTCAACAGCCTTCAACTCCTCGGCAGAGAAACCGCCAGTGTTTGCCAATGCTGTGTGCACCTCATAACCCAACTCCTTGGTGAGATACATCACGCAGAACGAGGTATCGAGACCTCCGCTATAAGCCAAAACAACTTTTTTCATAATCTATTTTCGTTTTATTATTTTTCTACAATCAAGGTTTGATTATTTACCGAACAAACGGCTGAACCAGCCCTCCTTCTTTGCCGCAGCCTTTGCTGCCTCCTTGCGCTTTGCAACCACCTCTGGGTCGTAAATCATACCAGTGCAGAGGCACTTTGTCATATTGGTACGCTGCAAAACATCGTAATTAACGCACGACTGGCAACCTGCCCAGAAGCGCTCATCGTCAGTAAGTTTCGCGAATGTCACTGGCTCGTAGCCGAGTTCTGTGTTGATACGCATCACTGCCTCACCGGTTGTGAGTCCAAACAACTTTGCATTTGGGAAACGCTTGCGCGAGAGGTCGAAAGCCGCCTGCTTGATGCGCTTCGCAACGCCCATACCACGATACTGTGGGCGAACGATAAGACCAGAGTTTGCAACGAACTCGTCGTGACCCCACGACTCGATGTAGCAAAAACCTACAAACTCGTTACGGTTTACGGCAATAATTGCCTTACCTGACTTTATTTTATCGGCGATATATTCGTCGGTACGGCGGGCAATACCCGTTCCACGCTGCTTAGCTGCCGCATCGATCTCGTCGTTGATCTGCGACACGAAACCGAGGTGCTCCTCGGTAGCAACCATTACATCAATTTTCATTTTTTCTATCGCTAAATGTTAATATTTTTTTACAGACTGCAAATATCGCATATATATACGCGATATGCAAATTTTCGTAGCGCTATATTTATATATAATAAAAGATTTCGGCATAACTGCATAAATTTGGAATTTTTATTCTCAATTACTACATATTTAGACTCTTTATGCATCACCCCCAACTTCACCCCGCCGAGAAAGGCAATTGGCGGAAAAAATCAATTTTGGTTGCTTTTTCTTCAAATTATTATCTCATTTCGTTTGCATTTACCGAAATTATGCGTTAAATTTGCATAAATATGGACTGAAACATATTCCGTCCAAAGGAAAACAAAGCATAACAACCTAAAAAAGCAAACACAATTAACCGAAAAACTATGAACCCAAAGACACAAAGATTTGCCACTATCAGAAAAATCATCCGCAGCGAAATGATATCATCACAGGAGGAACTCATCAGCCGACTCCGCGAGTGCGGTGTGGAGATTACACAGAGTACCTTGTCGCGTGATTTGAAGTTTATGAATGTCGCGAAAGTTCCCCACAAGAGCAAGGGATATGTATATGTGTTGCCAAACGCGACCCACCACGACATCAATGTTTCGTCGAACATCTCGGACAACATCACTGGTCTTACATTCTCGGGCAACCTCGGCGTACTTAAGACCAAGTCGGGCTATGCGAGCGCAATCTCTGTCCCTATCGACAACCTCGACTGCCCTGCCATCCTCGGCACCATCGCGGGCGACAACACCATCCTGCTTATCCTAAGAGAGGATGCTCGCCGCAGCCAGGTCATCGAGGCGCTGTCAAAGATTTTCCCAATGTTGAACAATGTTTTGTAGTCGCCGAAAGCGATTGATACACAAACAATAAAGCAACGCGCAAGGATCTTTCAAAAACCTTGCGCGTTGCTTTTTATTTAGGGGTCAATGCCCTTCACTATGCCTCTAATCCTCAATGATATAGATGTGCTCGTCGGCTCGCTGCATATGGAACTTCTCGCGGGCAAACTGCTCCAGATACTCATCATATTTCAGGTGTTCAAGCAGCGTGCTGTCCTGCTCCACGCGACCACGATAGAGGTCATATTGCTCCTCGAGGTTTGAGATGCGGCTGTTCACGCGCACAATCACTATCAGATTACGCACAGTGACGATGGCGGTATAGAACAAGATTACCGCCGTCAGACCCAACCACAGATATTTACTCAAACTTCTCATCTTCACTATGGAATACGCATAAATTTATGTGTCTGCACCGAGATTGACCACTTTGGGTGCGCCTTGGCATACTCCACCATCTTGGGGATAATCTGCTCATAAACGCTCCACTCGGGCTGCAGATAGAGTCGGCAATAGCGACCCACGCGGCGTGCATTCTCCTCCGCCCACTCGAAATCCTCCTCACTCTGGATGATAACCTTCAACTCGTGAGCGCGACCAAACGCCTCTGCAAGAGGTGGTTGCTGACGCTTTGGCGAAAGACATACCCAGTCGAACTCGCCACTGAAGGGGTGTGTACCAGATGTCTCAAGGAAAATCTCAAGACCTGCATCCTTGAGCTTCGAGGTCAGCACATCCAACGGATAGAGCAATGGCTCGCCTCCCGTAATCACGATAGCCTGCGCCTCGCAAGCCTTTGCGCGTGCCACCACAACATCCACCTCCACGGGTGGGAAGATGCGGGGATTCCAGGTGTACTTCGCGTCACACCAACGGCAACCTACATCACAACCGCCAAGGCGTATAAAATAGGCGGGCTTACCAGAATGGAAGCCCTCGCCTTGAATCGTGTAAAAATCTTCTACCAGTGGCAACTTCTCGCCACCACACAACATCTCGTTATTCGTCAACGACATATATATCCTTCAAATTACGACCTAACTGATTGTAGTCCAAGCCATAGCCCACGATGAACTCATTACCGATTGAGAGCGCCGTATAATCAATCTCATACTCATAGAGGAACTTCTCGGGCTTGAAGAAGAGCGTGCATATTGAGATGCTCGCTGGGTTCTTATCCTTCAGGTAGTCGAGCAGGTAGTTCATACTATGACCCGTCTCAACAATATCCTCAACGATGATGATGTCACGACCCTCGATATCGAAATCAATACCCAACTGCTGCGTCACATTGCCCGTAGATTGCGTTCCGTTGTATGACGAAATCTTCACGAAGGCGAGCTGGCAATCGAATGACACCTTACGCACCAAATCACTCAAGAAGAGGAACGAACCACTCAACACACCCAAAAAGATAGGCGTACGACCAGCATAGCGCTCATCCAACTGCTTGGCAACGCGCTCCACGGCGGCGTCAATCTCCTGGGCTGGGATCATAACCTTAAACCACTTATCGTGCAACTTTATTTTCTCCATTGGGGTAGTAGTAATATTTCAAAAAAGCGGGTCGCAAGGCAACCCGCTTTCTCTATTTAGTCCTTATTTATCAGCGCCTTAACCTCTTCGTAAACTGCCTTGCCATTGTAACCGAACTTCTCGTCCAGCACCTTGTAAGGAGCAGAGTAACCGAAGTGATCCAAGCCGTGAATCTTACCATTCTCGCCTACCAGGCCACGCAATGTCATCGAAAGACCCGATGTCAAACCGTAGCGAGGTACATCGCTCAAAAGAATGCTATCCTGATATGACTTTGGCTGGTCGCGGAACAAGCCCTCACTTGGAACGCTCACCACGCGTACTGGAATACCCTCCTTCTGCAACATCTCGGCACCCTCAACCAATGTTGAAACCTCCGAACCTGATGCAATCATCACAACCTGAGCCTTCGCCGAATCCAAGACCACATAAGCACCCTTCATCGCCTGCTTTGCCTCATCACGACGGCTGCAGTTCAATGCTGGCAATGTGTTTACATTCTGGCGTGAGAGAATCAACGCTACAGGACGCTTCTCGGTCAATGCATACTGCCAAGCAACTGCTGTCTCCTCGGCATCAGCTGGACGGAGAACCACCATCGAGCGCTCGCCCTGATGGTTGTGTACCTGCTCCATCAAACGAATCTGCATCTCCTGCTCGATTGGCTGATGTGTAGGACCATCCTCACCCACGCGGAATGAGTCGTGTGACCAGATGTAGATAACCTTCAAGCGCATCAACGCCGAGAGGCGGATTGCTGGCTTCATATAGTCAGAGAATACGAAGAATGTACCGCAAGCTGGGATAACACCACCGTGAAGAGCCATACCGTTCATCACGCAAGCCATAGTAAGCTCGGCAACACCAGCCTGGAAGAACTGACCTGTGAAATCGCCCTTCTGGAAAGCCTTGGTCTTATTCAAGAAACCATCGGTCTTATCCGAGTTGCTCAAGTCAGCCGATGCAACAATCATATTCTCAACCTTCTCAGCGTAAACGCCCAACATAGTTGCTGACGCTACGCGAGTCGCTGTATTTGACTTAACCTCAACCTTGTTGTAGTCAATCTCTGGCACCTCGCCCGAGAGGAAACGATTGAGTTTGCGAGAGAGTTCCTTATTCTCGGCACGCCACTCTGCCTCAACCTGCTTCATCTGCTCTGCCCACTGCTTGAGCTCACCACGACGAGCCTCGTAAATCTCGGCTGTCTCAGCGAAGAGCTGGAATGGATCCTCTGGGTCACCGCCCAAGTTCTTAACAGTAGCTGCCAAATCTGCACCAGCGCCTGACAATGGCTGACCGTGAGTAGAAACCTTACCCTCGAAGCTCTCGCCATTTGCACCCATAGCACCCTTCGCCATAATTGTGCGACCGATGATGAGTGTTGGACGCTCGGTCTGTGCATTAGCCTCAGTCAAAGCAGCACGCAACTGCTCGACATCGTTACCGTTAACATCAATTACATGCCAACCCCAAGCACGGTACTTCGCTGCAACATCCTCTGAGTCAATCTCGTCAACCTTTGTTGAGAGCTGCACATTGTTGGCATCGTAGTACATAATCAGGTTAGAAAGACCCAAATGACCAGCTACACGGCCCACACCCTGAGAAATCTCCTCCTGAACAGCACCGTCAGAGATGAACGAGTAGGTCTTGTGAGCCATCCACTCACCAAAGCGAGCAACCATAAAGCGCTCGGCAATAGCAGCACCCACAGCCATCGCGTGACCCTGACCCAATGGACCAGATGTGTTCTCCACGCCGTGCATAACATCTACCTCAGGGTGACCTGGAGTGATGCTACCCCACTGACGGAAGCTCTTCAAATCGTCCATCTTGTAGAAACCCGACAACATCAATACCGAATACAACATCGGTGACATATGACCGGGGTCAAGGAAGAAACGGTCACGGAAAGGATATGCAGGATTCTCGGGATCATAATGCATAAATTCCGTGTAGAGCAAATTAATAAAGTCAGCACCACCCATAGCGCCGCCTGGGTGACCCGATTTAGCCTTTTCTACCATCGCTGCCGCCAAGATTCGGATGTTGTCGGCTGCCTTGTTGAGTTTAGAGTTAGCAAACATATCTTTTAGTATTCATTTCCTAATTCACAAAGATAATATAATTATCTTAACTTACCTGCCTTAACTCGAAAAAATTCGCACCTTCTATCTTTTTTTTCGCATACTCGAGTGTTACAACATACTCTTTTGCGCCAGATGAAGGCACATCATACATCGCGTCAATCATAATTGCCTCGCAAATCGAGCGCAAACCGCGTGCTCCGAGTTTGTATTCGTCGGCCTTCGACACAATATAATCGAGCACCTCTGGCTCGAAGCGAAGTTCCACATCATCCATAGCAAAAAGGTGTTCATACTGCTTGACAATTGCATTCTTTGGCTCGGTCAAAATCGAGCGCAACGCCTCCACCGAGAGTGGCTGCATATAGGTCAAAACCGGCAGACGACCCACCAACTCGGGAATCAGGCCGAATGACTTCAAGTCCTGTGGCATAATGTATTTCATCAGGTTCTGACGATCCACCTGCGAGCCGCTCTGCTGACCATAACCGATGGCACGGGTGTTCAGACGCTGGGCAATCTTCTTCTCGATGCCGTCGAATGCGCCACCGCAGATGAAGAGGATATCCTTGGTATTGACCTGAATGAACTTCTGGTCGGGATGCTTGCGACCGCCCTGTGGTGGTACATTTACAACAGTGCCCTCCAGAATCTTCAGCAGAGCCTGCTGCACACCCTCGCCCGACACATCGCGTGTGATGCTTGGGTTGTCGCCCTTGCGTGCAATCTTGTCAATCTCGTCGATGAAGACAATACCGCGCTCAGCAGCCTCCACATTGTAGTCGGCAACCTGCAACAGACGCGAGAGAATGCTCTCAACATCCTCACCCACATAACCCGCCTCGGTCAAAACGGTAGCGTCAACGATGGTGAACGGAACATTCAACACGCGTGCGATAGTGCGCGCCATCAGGGTCTTACCAGTACCCGTAGCACCCACCAGCACGATGTTCGACTTGTCAATCTCCACCGCATCATCCGCCTTGCGCTTCTGGCGGCTCATAATACGCTTGTAGTGGTTGTACACCGCCACCGACATATAGCGCTTTGCATCGTCCTGACCAATCACATACTGATCCAGAACAGCCTTAATCTCGGCAGGCTTCATAAGCTCCTCCATCGTGAACTTACTCTCGCTCTTCTTGCCGCGACCTCCGCCCACCATCTCGCTCTCAACGAGCATCTCGTGACCACGCTCAACGCAGATATTGCAAATATTCACTCCACCCGAACCCTGGAACATCAGCGCCACATCGCTGCGCTTCGCACCGCAGAACGAGCAGCAATCCTCATTCGAGTGAGAACCATTATTCTTTTTTGCCATAAATATTACTTTTTGCGCTTCTCAAGCACCACATCAATCAAACCGTACTCCTTCGCCTCGGCTGCGCTCATCCAGTAATCGCGGTCGGCATCCTGCTCAATCTTTGCGATGTCGACACCCGAGTGAGAAGAGAGAATCTCGTAAAGCTCGCGCTTGGTCTTCTGAATCTCGCGTGCAGTAATCTCGATATCCGACGCCTGACCCTGCACACCGCCCAATGGCTGGTGAATCATCACGCGTGAGTGAGGCAACGCCTGACGCTTGCCCGCAGCACCCGCTGTGAGGAGCACTGCGCCCATAGAAGCAGCCAAACCAGTACAGATGGTAGCCACATCGCACGACACCAACTGCATAGTGTCGTAGATACCCAAACCAGCCGATACCGAGCCACCAGGAGAGTTGATGTAAATCTGCACATCCTTCTCTGGGTCAGCCGACTCCAGGAAGAGCAACTGCGCCTGGATGATGTTTGCAGCGTCATCGTAGATTGGAGCACCCAAGAAGATGATGCGGTCCATCATAAGGCGAGAGAATACATCCATCGTCGCCACATTCAACTGTCGCTCCTCGATGATGGTTGGCGACACATAACCCGCCTGGATTGAGTGGAAATTGTGCAACTTAAGGCTGCTGATACCACAGTGCAAACGAGCATATTTTTCAAATTCAGTCATACTATTCCTGCTTGATTATTATAAACCAAAATTTGGACTCTGCAAACTTTACGCCCAGAGTCCAAATTTTCATAATTTGCAACATAAATCCGTCCTTTTATATAAAAGGTGTCGGATGCGTGCCATTATTAAGCCTCCTGTGCCAACTTGGCGAACTCCTCTGCTGTTACAGACTTGTTAGAAACCTTAATCTTCGACTTAACATACTCTACAACCTTCAACTCGTAGAGCTTCTCGTAAATCTTCTGACCCTGCTCCTTGTTCTCGAGAATCTGCTTTGCGAAGTTTGCAATCATCTCCTCTGGTGCAGATGGCATGCCGTACTGTGCGAACTGTGCCTTTGCGAACTCCTTTGCCTCGTTCTCGAGCTCCTCCTGTGAAACCTTCAACTCGTAAGTCTGGATGAAGTGCTTCTGGATGTAGTTCCAAGTGAACATCTTGAGGAATGCATCGAAATCCTTCTCGATATCCTCCTTCGAGAACTTGCCCTCGTTGATAACATACAACCAACGCTTCAAGAACTCTGCTGGCATCTGCAACGCCAACTTCTCCATCAAGAAGTTACGAACGCGGATGGTGAAGAGGTAATCTGACTCGCGAGTCATCTCGGTCTCAATCTCGCCCTCGAGGAACTTGTTCAACTCCTCCTCTGAAGTTACATTACCTGCTGGGAACGCCATCTTGAAGAACTCCTCGTTGAGCTCTGGGTTAGCGAACTGGCGGATCTGCTTAACCTCCAAAGTGAACTTTGGGTTGATTGACTCCAACTCCTCCTCCTTAACCTTGAGGATTGAAGCGCGCTGTGAAGCCGACTTGTAGAGCTCGTTTACATCTACCTCCATCTTGTCGCCTACCTTCTTGCCGATGAACGCTGCACGCTCCTCGTCTGACATTGAGATCAAGCCTACATAAGCGTCATCAACCTGGATGTCGCCGTTGTCCAAAGTAACTGTCAAAGCCTCATCCTTGGCAACTGTCTCAACCTCTACCAAGCGACCGTAGCGGCGCAAGTAGTTATCCTTGTAAGACTCAACAACGGTCTTATCAACCTTAATCTTGTTGTAAGTGAGCTTATCCTCCTTTGAGAGCTCAACCTCAATCTTTGGAGCCTCACCAATCTCGAACATAAACTCGTGCTCGGTGTTGTTGTCGAAATCGAAATCGCCCTGCTCCTCTGATGGGATAACATCACCTACATAGTCGATACCCTCCTTCTGCAAGTACTCGAATACAGAGTTAGATGCAATCTTGTACGCCTGCTCTGCTACGGCACCCTTACCGTACATCTTGCGTACTACACCCATAGGCACCATACCTGGACGGAAACCTGGGATATTAACCTTGCGCTTGTACTCACGCAACATCTTGTCAACTGCCTCTGCGTAGTCCTGCTCGTTAACAACTACCTTCAAAATCGAGGTACCAACCTCGCGCTGTTCTCTTGTAATGTTCATAGTTCTATTGTTATATTTTATTTCGTTTATTCTCTTTCCTAACGATTTCGAGGTGCAAAGGTAATTAATTTTAATTAATTAGCGACCTTTTGGCACAAATTTCTTACGCTTTACTGCCACTATACACTCTTTCGCGGTATAACTGGTCCCTCAAACGGGGTTCAAAGCCCGCTTCGCGGATGGCTTTTTGGATGCCCTCGGCGTCGAACGAGTTGTGAGCGCCAGCGCTTGACACCACATTCTCCTCAATCATTATCGAGCCCATATCGTTTGAGCCGCTATGCAGCGTGAGTTGCGCCGTAGGCTTACCGACGGTGAGCCACGAGGACTGAATGTTGCGGATGTTGTTCAGAATGAGACGGCTCACAGCAATCACCCTCACATACTCCAGCGGCGAGAAGTGCGACTCGACACCCTCCCTCTCAAGGCGTGTGCCCGTCGAGCGGAATATCCACGGAATGAACGCCACAAAACCCCAGTTACCCTCGGGGCAACGAGCCTGTAAATCGCGTATTGTCAAGAGGTGGTCAATGCGCTCGCGAGGGGTCTCGATATGACCATACATCATCGTTGCCGATGTAGGCAGATTCATCAGGTGAGCCTCGTGCATCACCTCCAGCCACTGCTCCACGCTGGGCTTCGCTGGAGAGATAGATTTTCTTACGCGCTCAACCAAAATCTCCGCTCCAGCACCTGGCAACGAGTCAAGTCCCGCCGCCACCAGACGCTCCAGCGCCTGACGGGTTGTGACGCCGCTCACCTTCGCCAAATGCGCCACCTCGGGCGCACCCAAAGCGTGCAGACGCACCTGCGGATAGAAGTGCTTTAACTCGCGGAACAACTCCTCGTAAAACTCCACGCCGAGCCTTGGATGCAGACCGCCCTGCAACAGGAGTTGGTCGCCACCCAACTCAAGCATTCGCTCAATCTTGGGGCGGTACTCCTCGATAGAGGTGATAAACTCGCGCTCCACCTCGTGGGGCTTGCAGTGGAAGTTGCAGAACTTACAACCCGAGATGCAGACATTCGTGATGTTCACATTGCGGTCAATCTGCCAGGTCACCACCTTGGGGTCGGGCACAACGGCGCGGCGCACCTCATCAGCCACGGCAGCCAGACGCTCCAGTGGCGCCTCCTCCCATAGCCAGTAGGCCTCCTCGCGCGTGAGCGTAGCCCTATCCCTTGCGCGGGCAAAAATCTCGTCGGCTCTCATTATTTCTTGCTTACAATAAGTTCAAAATCAATAGTGCGGCGGCGCATATCAACGCCCTTGACTCTAATCCACACCTCCTCGCCAAAGACGATGCGGCGACCAGAGTTTCTGCCGACAACCTCAAAGCGGGCATCATCGTAGTAGTAATAGTCGCCCTCGATGTCGCGCAGGAACGCCATACCCTCGATGTGCGTGTCGTTGAGTTCCACATAGATACCCCACTCGCTCATTCCCGAGATGTGACCCTTGAAGACCTCACCGACCTTATCCTTCATAAACTCCACCATCTTGTACTTGATAGATGCGCGCTCTGCCTCCGAAGCGACAATCTCACGCTCCGATGAGTGTACGCACTGACCCTCCAGCTCTCGCTTGTCGGGCGACTTGCCCTCGGCAAGATAACGCGCCAGCAGACGATGCACAATCATATCGGGGTAACGGCGGATAGGCGATGTAAAGTGGGCATAATACTTGAATGCCAGGCCATAGTGACCCACATTGTCGGTGGTATAGAACGCCTTTGCCATACTACGCACAGCGAGCGACTGGATGGCATTCTCCTCGGGGCGACCCTTTACCTCGCCCACCAGTTTATTGATAGCCTTCGCCACCGAGCGACCCTTCGCCGCCTTGAACTGATAGCCAAAGCGCAACACAAAGTCACGGAAACGAGATAGTTTCTCCTCGTTAGGCTCGTCGTGCACACGATACACCATTGGTCGCTGCACCTTCTTGCCATTCACCTCGCGGTAGGTGCAGAACTCCGCCACGCGACGGTTTGCCAGCAGCATAAACTCCTCGATGAGTTGGTTCGACTCCTTCTGCTCCTTGGTATATACGCCCAGCGGTTTACCCTTCTCGTCGAGGATAAACTTAAACTCCGCTCGCTCGAAACTCACAGCGCCCGCCTTGAAACGGCGGCTACGCATCTTCTGCGCCATATTGTGCAGCACGGCAATCTCCTCGGCATAGTCGCCCACACCTGTCTCGATACGAGCCTGCGCCTCGGCATATGTGAAGCGGCGGTCGGAGAGAATCACAGTACGACCAAACCACTCCTCCAAAATCTCGGCATCCTCGTTCATCTTAAAGACCGCCGAGAAACTCAACTTCTCCTCATTGGGGCGCAACGAGCACAACTCGTTACACAACCTCTCGGGCAACATAGGCACCGTTCTATCCACAAGATAGACCGAAGTGCCGCGCTCGTATGCCTCGCAATCAACAACCGAGTCGGGGCGTACATAGTGCGTCACATCGGCGATGTGAACACCCACCTCCCAGATGCCATCCTCTAACTTCTGGATTGACAACGCATCGTCGAAGTCCTTGGCATCGGCGGGGTCGATTGTAAATGTCGTTACACCACGGAAGTCGCGACGCTGGGCAATCTCCTGCTCGGTAATCTCACCACTGATAGCCTCTGCCGCCTGCTCAACCTCGGGTTCGAACTTATATGGCAGGTCGTACTCCGCCAGGATGGCGTGCATCTCAACATCGTTGTCGCCCTGACGACCAAGCACATCCACAATCACGCCGCGTGGCGAGCGGTCGCCCTCTCTCCACTCCTCGATGCGGAAAACCACCTTGTCGCCATCCTTCACATCGGGATACAACTTGCGCGAGAAGAAGATATCCATCGGCAACTTCCTCGAATCGGGATGCACGAAGATAGCCGAACGGCTCACCTCCGCCACGCCGACATACTGGCGCTTGCTGCGCTCTAAAATCTTGGTGATGACGCCCTCGGGGTTGTCGCCCTCGCGGTGAGGCTGACGCTGAAGCACCACCTCCACCTTGTCGCCATCCAACGCACAACGCGTATTGCGCTGATTGACATATATATCGCAATCCAACTCCTCGACACGAACATAGGCTGCACCCGAAACCGCCAAATCGACCACGCCCTGATAACTTGGCAACTGCGATGGCGATAGTTGGAACTTATCTCTGCCGTGACTCTCCACAACACCGCCCTGCACCAACGCCTCGACGATGTCGCGCACCATATAGCGACCCTCCTTCGTGTTGCCGCCCGATGCCGAAGCCAACTGCTTCATCGAGAATACTCGCTCGGGAAACTCACGAAACATATTGACGATAAAAGCCGAACGCACGCTCATCGAATCGACCCTTGACGCAGGTTCACGGCGCGTGCCCTTTCTCTTCTGTCCCATAACCTTAACCTATTTATTCAAAATACTCAACGCCAACTGATACATAAACTCCTCGCCCACATCCAGCGCCTTCTCATCGGGAAGGAACATTGCGGTGTGCGACCTGCCCGACGCCTGACCCACGCCCAGACGGTAGAAGAGCGACGGATAGACCTGTGTATAGTAGCCGAAATCTTCGGCCGTAGGACGCATCTCCAAATCGCGCACCTTAAAGCCGCGACTCTCCGCCAGAAGCATCGCCTCGTATGTCAGTTGCACATTATTCTCTACGCAGGGGTAGCCGTGGCGAATATCCACCTCCACCTCTACATCATATTTATACTCAATCTCCTCTGCCACATTGGCAATCATATCCTTTACGCGTGCGCGCAGTTTTTCACTAAAGGTACGCATCGTACCCTGACTTGTCACCTTATCGGGGATGACATTCGTAGCACCCTCGGCAATGACGCGACCGATAGATACCACGCAGTCGTCGCTGTTAAAGGTGTTCAGGCGCATAATGAAATCGGCCATTGCCACCACCGCATCCTTGATTCTTGAGCGCATAGCGGCGTGACCGCCCACACCCTTAATGGCGAAGTGCAACTCGTCGGTCGAGGCCATAAACTTACCTGGGCAGAAGCCTATCTCGCCCACCTCAAGGTCGGCATCCACATGTTCGCCAATGACCGCAGCGACATCGTAATCCTTGAAAGGTTCCTCCTCAAGGACATACTTCGCACCACCTGGGTTACACTCCTCGCCTGGCTGGAACACCGCCAGCAGAGTACCCTCGAAATCGGGGTTAGCCTTCAGGCGTTTCAACACACCGAAGAGCACCGCCGCGTGGCAGTCGTGACCACAGCCGTGCATCACACCCTCAACCTCGGATGCCCACTCCACGCCCGTCTTTTCGACGATTGGCAGGGCGTCGATGTCGGCACGCAACACCACACATCGCTTGAGGTTGCCTCGGCGACCCTCGATGCGAGCCAGCACACCCGTCTTTGCTATCGGGCAATGCTCGATGCCGAGCAAGTCGAGTTGCTCGGAGATAAACGCCGCCGTACGATGCTCCTCGAACGATAGTTCGGGATGACGATGGAGTTCACGACGAAATTGTTTGGTATCCATAACTACTTTATTTTTCTTGGTCGCCAACGGGCAGCCACCTTTGACAAACTTTCAATATGCGCGGGCGTAGTGCCACAGCATCCGCCCACAATATTCAACCAGCCACCACGGCACAACGCCTCCAGCGGTTTCACGAAGCGGTTGGGCGCCTCACCCACCTGACTCAACGCCGGGTACGCCACAAGTGGCTTGTCACACACCTCCGAGAGTGCCTTCAGCGCCACCTCCAACTGCTTCTGACCCATCGAGCAGTTGAAGCCAACGGCTGCAAACTCCTCCGCGGGCACATCCTCCATAAACTTTTTGATGGTAGCACCGCTCGCCACTCTGCCCTCCAGACGCGAGAGCACCGCCGCCAGCACAATAGGCATCTCGGGCGCAAGTCGGCGCACCTGCTCGACGGCAATCTTCACATTCTGTGCATCCAGCGCAGTCTCCACCAAAATCATATCCACGCCGCCATCAATCAAGCCAGCCACCTGCTGGGCGTAGGCCTCGGCCATCTGCTCGGGTGTGGTGTCATTGGCAAGGGTTAGGTTGCGTGTTGTAGCACCCACCGAGCCCGCCACGAAGCGAGGGTTTTCGGTGGTAGAGTATTTATCTGCCACGCGGCGCGCAATCTCGGCACCTGCACGCGCCAACTCATAGGAGCGCTCCTGCAAGCCATACTCGGCAAGCGAGAGAGCGTCGGCGCAGGTGGTGTTTGTAGTGATTATGTCAGCGCCCGCCTTGAGGTACTCCTCGTGCAGAGCCTCCACCTCCGCTGGGCTCTCAACATTGAGAAGTTCCAGCGAGCCGCGATGACCGCGAGCGATGAGCGCAGTGCCCATAGCACCATCCAGCACCACAATCTTGCGTGGCAACAGTTGTCTAAAATTCATATCTATTCTCTTATAATCTCAACCTCAAAAAGTTTGTTCCAGCGCTTGCCCGTAAGGAATATACGCTTGCCCGCGCTATCGTAGGCGATGCCGTTCAGCACATCGGTATCATCCTGCTCATCCTCCGCTGGCAACAGATTGTTGCAATCCACCAAGCCCTCCACGACACCCGTCGCTGGGTTGATGATGATGATATAGTCGGTGGTATAGACATTAGCCCAAATCTTGCCGTCAATCCACTCCAACTCGTTGATGTAATCGACCACCTCGCCACGAATCGTAACGGTAATCTTACCCTCGCGCTTGAATGTTGTGGGGTTTATCTTGTAGATGTCGGGCGTTCCGTTCGACATATAGAGGCTTGTGCCGTCGGTCGTAAGACCCCAACCCTCGCCCGCATAGCGGAAGTCGCTCAAGCGCTTACCATCGAGGTCGTAGGTGTGCGCCACGCCGTTTGTCCAGGTGAGTTGATATACCTTGTCGCCCAGCACCGTAATGCCCTCACCAAACTCCGAGCGAGGCAACTGCGCCAGCACCTCCACCTTGCCCGACTCCAAATCGACCTTCTGCAAGCGAGACTCGCCCCACTCGCCCGTACCCTCCCACAGCACGCCATCAACATACTGAAGGCCCTGGGTGTAACTATCTGTCGAGTGTGGATATACATTCTTAACTGCGAAGGTGTATTTCACAGGCTCAACCACCTGTGGAGCACCCTCCAGGCGCTTGGTCTGCGAGCCACACGCCGTAGCGAAAAGCGAAAGGATAAATATCGTTACAATCTTTTTCATACCTATATATTTTTACAAATATACGAAATTTTCGACACGCAACAAAAAGTGCCGAGCAAAACCCGACACTTTGTGGTATAAAACGGATAAAAAACAACGGCTGAAACCAAAGTTTTCGCTTCAGTTTCAGCCGCCGATAAAGTTATTACAACCTTTTACAACTTGTCCTTCTTCACGCCCTCGAAGGTCATCTTCACAGGCAGGATATCGCCGTTAGGTGCGAAGTGCATCTCGTCGATACAAGTCACACGGTTATCACGCTTGTTTGAGCCCAATGGACGACGGTGGTAAACAATGTAATACTTGTCGCTCTTTGGGTTGTGAAGCACCGAGTGATGACCAGCACCTGTTGCAACCTCTGAATCCTGCTGAAGGATAACACCCTTACGCTCAAATGGACCGAATGGAGAGTCTGCAATAGCGTAAGCTACACGGTAGTGAGGACCGCCCCAGCCGCCTTCCGACCACATAAAGTAGTACTTACCGTCGCGGATGAACATAAATGGACCCTCAACATAACCCTTTGGAGTAACTTCCTTGTACATTGTGCCATCTGGGAAAGGAACGATGCTCTTGAAGTCATCAGCCATCTTCACGATGTTGCAGTGACCCCAGCCGCCATAGTACATATAGTATGTACCATCCTTATCCTGGAAGACAAACTGGTCGATTGGCTGTGCGCCGTTTACGATGTCGTTGATGAGTGGCTTGCCAATCAAGTCCTTGAAAGGTCCCTGTGGCTTGTCAGCAACTGCAACGCCGATACCACCAACCTCGCCTGGGTGAACATCATTAGCACCGAAGAAGAGGTAGTACTTACCATCCTTCTCAATCGCTGCCGGTGCCCACAACGCCAGACGCAACCAACTAATGCTGCTTTGATCAATGATGCGCTCGTGCTTTTTCCACTTCACCAAATCCTTTGATGAGAAGCAGTCAAAGTGGAGCTGATTCTCAAAGCGATCTGACCAAGTTGGATAAATCCAATAGGTCTTACCAAACACAACACCCTCGGGGTCAGCATAATCACCCTCGAAGACTGGGTTGCCCGCTGTCTTCTGGCCATAGGCCGAAGCAGCCACAACAATCGCCATAGCGGCAAATAAAAGGTTCTTTAGTTTCATAATATTTTAGGTTTTACAACTTTGCCTTCTTCACTCCCTCAAATGTCAACTTCACTGGCAAGATGTTACCCTCCTCGTCGAACTCCATCAAATCGATGCAGGTAACGCGGTTGTTACCGTTGTTAGAGCCCAATGGACGACGGTGGTAAACCATATAGTACTGGTCCTTCTTGGCGTTGTACATCACCGAGTGGTGACCAGCGCCTGTTGCGACCTCTGGATCCTGCTGGAGGATTACACCCTTGCTCTCGAATGGACCGAATGGAGAATCTGCGATAGCGTATGCTACGCGGTAGTCTGGACCTGTCCAGCCACCCTCTGACCACATGAAGTAGTACTTGCCGTTGCGGATGAACATAAATGGACCCTCAACATATCCCTTTGGAGTTACCTCCTTGTACATTGAACCATCCTCGAAAGGAACGATGCTCTTGAAGTCGTCAGCCATCTTAACCATATTGCAACGACCCCAACCGCCGTAGTACATATAGTAAGTACCGTCCTGATCCTTAAACACATACTGGTCGATAGGCTGTGCGCGGTTTACGATAGAGTCGATAAGTGGCTTGCCGAGCAAATCCTCGAATGGACCTGCTGGGGTGTCAGCAACTGCTACACCGATACCGCCCAACTGCTCGTTGTTCTGGATGTTGTTACAGCTGAAGAAAAGGTAATACTTACCATCCTTCTCCAACGCAGCAGGAGCCCACAACGCGTTGTTGAGCCACTTGATGCGAGTGTTGTCGATGATGCGCTCGTGCTTTTCCCAAGTGATGAGATCCTTTGATGAGAAGCAATCCAAGTAGAGCTGCTCGTGGAATGGAGCAGAATAGGTTGGGTAGATCCAGTAAGTGTCACCGAATACCAAACCCTCTGGGTCAGCGTAATCGCCCTCAAAAATTGGGTTACCAGCCGTTGGCTGATCGCACGATGTGGCAAGCGAAGCAACCGCCACCATCATCAAGAAAATCATTGCAATCTTTTTCATAATGTATTAATTAGGTTTAGAAATTTCTCTTCATCTATTTCAATCCCATAGCCTCAACCAGAGCCTGTGTCTCGGGCTTGTGACCGCGGAACTCAACATACAAATCCATTGGGTGACGCTGACCGCCGCTCGACATCAACTTGCGGAACGCCGCCGCAGTCTTCTCGTCGAAGATGCCATTCTGCTTAAAGAGCGAGAACGCATCAGCAGCCAACACCTCCGCCCACTTATATCCATAGTAACCAGCAGCATAGCCACCAGAGAAGATATGCGTGAAGGCTGGTGCCATAGCCGTAGCCTCAACCGCAGGTGTCACCTGAACAGACTCCATTGCCGCCTTCTCGAATGCCTCGATGTCGCCAGTGAAAGGCTCCGCAAGAGTGTGCCAAGCCATATCCGAGAGACCGAATGACAACTGACGAAGGTTGCTGTAAGCCGCCAGGTAGTTCTTCGCCGCCACAATCTTCTCAACCAACTCGGCTGGGATAGCCTCACCAGTCTGGTAGTGTACAGCCCACATATCGAGGTACTCCTTCTCGGTTGCCCAGTTCTCCAAAATCTGCGATGGCAACTCCACGAAGTCGCGATATACGCTTGTGCCGTTCAACGACTCATACTCGCCCTTCGCCAACATACCGTGCAGGGCGTGACCGAACTCGTGAAGGAATGTGTTGAACTCGTCGAATGTGAGCAACGAAGGTGTTGTCTCGGTAGGCTTTGTGAAGTTCATCACAAGCGACACCAAAGGACGAGTCTCAACGCCCTCAACCACCTTTGTGCCACGGAACTCGGTCATCCACGCACCCGAACGCTTCGACTCGCGTGGGAAGAAGTCGAGGTAGAGTACCGAGAGGAACTCGCCATCCTTATCCTTCACCTCGTAGGCCATCACCTCTGGGTGGTAAACCGAAATCTCATTGCTTGGCACGAACTGCAAGCCGTAGAGTTTCTCGGCAAGCATAAAGACGCCGTTGATAACATTGTCGAGTTTCAAATATGGCTTCACCTGCTCGTCGTTGATAGCATACTTCTCCGACTTGTACTTCTCGGTGTAATAGGCCCAGTCCCAAGGCATTACATCACCCTCGAAGCCGAGTGAGTGAGCGTAGTCGTTAATCATAGCATAATCCTTGTGACCGAACTCGATTGTAGCCTCGCGCAACTCGGCAAGGAACTCATTTACATTGCTTGCGCTCTCCGCCATACGCTCCTCCAGCACATAGTCGGCGTAGGTCTTATAGCCCAACAGGTTGGCAATCTTCAGGCGCAGGTCGGTAATCTTGCGGATGATGTCCGAGTTATCGAACTCGCCACCAAACGCGCGGCTGTTGTAGGCACGATACAGAGCCTCCTTCTCCTCGCGCTGCGATGAGTAGGTCATAAATGGGATATAACTTGGAGCCTTCAATGTAACGGTCCAGCCCTTCTCGCCACGAGCCTTGGCATCTGCCGCCATAGCCTCCTTCACAAAGTCAGGTAACTCCGCCACCTTCTTTGCGTCGGTGATGTTGATTGCATAGGCATTTGTTGCCGAGAGCGAGTTCTGACCGAACATCAGCGTCGCCTCCGAGAGTTCGGCGGTGTACTGGCGGTACAACTCCTTATCTGCGTCATTCAACGCGGCACCCGAGCGAGCGAAGCCCTTGTAGCAATCATCCAACAGGCGCTCATCAACATCGTTCAAGCCACGACGCGAGCCCTCATAGACCGCCTTCACGCGCTCGAAGAGTTGTGGGTTGAGCGATACATCGTTGCTGAGCTCTGTGAGTTTAGGCTGAATACGCAACGCGATAGCATCCATCTCGTCGGATGTATCCGCCTCGCGCAAGTTGTAGAACAAGCCCAGGATGCGGTTCAGGAGTGCGCCCTGACGCTCCAAAGCCACCACTGTGTTCTGGAATGTAGGCTTTGCTGGGTTGTTTATAATCGCATCCACCTCGGCGCGCGACACCGCGATAGCCGTCTCGATGGCTGGTTCATAGTCGGTAATCTTAATCTTGTCGAACGGAGGTGTCGCATAAGGCGTATCCCACTCGGCAAGAAGAGGATTTGTTGTATCAATCTCTGGCAAAACCACTACGGGCATCTGCTCGCCACCGCAGCCTGCCAACAATGCACTGAATGTCATCATCAACAATAATTTTTTCATTTTATCTTTACTTTTGGTTTCTTCTCGTTTCTTACTCCGCCTGCTCTGTCGCCGCAGCATCGGCCTCCGCCTGACGGGCAGCCTCACGCTCCTGACGCGAACGCTCGGCACGCTGACGAGCCTGCTCACGGGTATCTACGCGGGGCATCTCACGCACACGCTCATCGGCCAGCGTATCAACCTCCTCACGCACCAGACCACGCGCCACGAGCATAGCATTCTTGTCGGGGTCAGCACCGCGGAACGCGCGATACATATCCATACCGTCACGGCTACCGCCACGCGACAACACCTCGCGACGGAAACGCTCTGCCGTTGCCTTGTCGAAGAGGTCGCCGCTCTCAACAAACGCCTGGAAGGCATCCTTGTCGAGCACCTCTGCCCAGGTATAGAAGTAGTAACCCGCCGAGTAACCGCCATCGAAGATGTGGCTGAAGTAGGTATAGTGGTAGCGAGGCTCAATCTGCGTAATCAAGCCGCGCTTCTCGTTCAACGCCTTGCGCTCAAACTCCGCCACATCAACCTTATCGGCTGATGTCAGAGCGTGAATATCGAAGTCCGACAACGCCGCCGCCAGTAACTCGGTGGTGTTGAAGCCCTCGTTGAAGGTTGAACTCTTGTGAATCTTCTCAATCATCTCGTCAGGCATAATCTCGTCGGTCTGGTAGTGTATCGCATACTGTTTGAGCAACTCCGCCGAGAATGCCCAGTTCTCCAGAATCTGCGATGGCAACTCCACAAAGTCACCCTCAACACCCGCCAGGCCGCGATACTTAACATCGGCAAAGAGGTTGTGCAGGGCGTGACCGAACTCGTGGAAGAGGGTCTCCACCTCGTCAATTGTGAGCAATGCAGGCTTGCTACCCACCGCTGGCGTGAAGTTACATACCACGCTCACCACAGGGCATACTCGCTCGCCATCCTTGTATGACTGATCCACATAGGTGCCGCACCACGCACCACCCTGCTTGCTTGCGCGGGGGTGGAAATCAAAGTAGAGCGCACCCAGAGGCTTATCGTCCTGGTCAATCACCTCATACACCTCGCACTCTTCGTGATAGGTTGGCGCCTTCAATGGGCGCAGTGTGATGCCATAGAGGCGGTTTGCAAGGAAGAAGATACCACCCTTGGCATTCTCCAGCGAGAGATATGCACGCACCTTCTCCTCGTTGAGTTCGTAATCTCTCTCGCGCACCTTCTCGGCATAGTACCACCAGTCCCAAGACTCGAAGTTGGCGGCCTTGCCGTGGTCCTTCTCAAGCATAGGCATCATTCTGTCCATCTCGCGCTTCGCCTGCTCCAGTGCTGGAGTCCATACGCCCTCCAGCAACTCATACACCGCCGCTGGCGTGCCCGCCATCTGGTCGGCAGTCACATAGTGGGCGTAAGAGTCATATCCGAGCAACTTCGCCTTCTGATAGCGCAGACTCGCCATCTCGGCTACGATAGCCTTGTTGTCGTTTTCGTTATCGTTGTTTCCGCGCTTGAGGTACGCCTTGTAAATCTCCTCGCGCAGAGCGCGGTCGTCGGCATAGGTCAGCAGTGGCAACATACTCGACTTCTGCAAGGTGAAGAGGTACTCACCATCCTTGCCCGCAGCCTTCGCCTCTGCCAGCGCCGCCTCCAGCACGCCCGAAGGAACGCCCTTCAGTCTATCCTTTGAAACAAAGAGTTGATATGCGTTGGTCTCGGCAAGCAGGTTGCGACCGAAATCAACACCCAGCGACGATAGTTTTTCGTTAATCTGCTTCAACGCCTCCTTGTTCTCGGCCGAGAGCAATGCGCCCGAGCGAACAAACGAGGTGTAAATCTTCTCTGTCAAACGCTTCTCATCAGCACCAAGACCCGCTGCATCGCGACCCTCATAGACGGCCTTCACGCGCTCGAAGAGTTTGTCGTTCATCGTGATGACATCGCTGTGAGCCGCCAGCGCAGGGTAAATCTCTGCCGACAGGGCCTGCATCTCATCGTCAGTATCCGCTGCCGACAACATACCGAACACCGTAGCCACACGCCACAGCATCTCGCCCGAGTTGTCATACGCCAACACGGTATTTTGGAATGTAGGTTTCTCGCTTGAGTTCACGATATGGTCAATCTCCTCGTTGTGGAGCGACATACCACGCTCGAAGGCAGGCTTGAAGTGCTCTGTCTTGATGCGGTCAAACGGCGGCGCACCGTATGGAGTCTCCCACACAGCCTCAAAAAATGGATTTTCCGCCACTATTTCACTCTCCTTACAAGCAAACATCGACATAATCATCATCGCAAACGCGAATAAACTCAAAAAGCGTTTCATTACTTCATATAATTTAATATCTTTGCAAAGATAATATAATAACAGAAAAAATGCAATTATTTTACTCGCCAGAAATTATTCCGCCCGTACATACGCTCGGCGACGAGGAGTCGAAGCATTGTGTGAGGGTGTTGAGACTCGGGGTGGGCAACACGCTGCACATCACCGACGGAAAGGGAAATCTATACTTGTGCCGCATCATCGAGGCGCATCAGCACCACTGCACCGTGGAGGTCGTGGAGACTCACAGCGAGTGGGAGAAACTGCCCTACAATCTCACGATGGCGGTGGCGCCAACGAAGAATATCGACCGCTATGAGTGGTTCCTCGAAAAGGCGACAGAGGTGGGCGTAACGCGCTTTATACCAATCGAATGTGACCACAGCGAGCGCCGCACAATAAAGCACGACCGCGAGATGCGTGTCATCACCTCTGCCGTAAAGCAGTCACTCAAGGCGTATCACCCTGCGCTCGACGAACTGACCCCCGTAAAGGAGGTTATCAAGATGCCGTTTGAGGGTCAGAAGTTCATCGCGCACTGCGACTCATCGTTCCCCGAGAGACCATATTTGCCAACATTGGTCAAGAAAAACGAAAATATTTTAATTTTAATTGGTCCCGAAGGAGATTTTTCGCCCGAAGAGATTAATTTTGCACTCGAAAACGGGTTTCAACCCATCTCGCTGGGTAACCAGCGTCTGCGTACCGAGACTGCCGCTACGGTGGCAACCGTCATGGTCGCAACAATAAATGGTTAGCAAACAACTAATTACACAACAATGTTCTACATTACACTACTCTCGGCACTCGCTCTGTTGGTGGCGGTGATTTTCCTCACTCCTCTGCGCCAAAAGATGTGGGTAGCCTTTGTTGCCGTTGTGGCAGCCGCTATCGCGATTGCATTCCCCGCGATTAGTTGCCTGGCAAGCGGAGCGAAGGAGTTGGAGATTATCAGCATCCAGAGCCCATTATTCGGGGCGGAGTCACTTCGTATGGATACCCTCTCGGCACTCTTCTCGCTGGTTATCGGCATTGCGGGCGTAGCCACCCTGCTCTATTCACGCGGCTACCTCGCCCACTATCTTGACAAAAAATCATCAGCGCACATCTCGCTGCACTACACCGCTCTGGTGGTGTTGGTGGTGTCGATGATGCTGGTCGTTATCTCAAGCGGAGGCTTCTCTTTCCTCTTTGCGTGGGAGTTGATGACCATCGCCTCGTTCATCCTCATTCTGTTTGACGCCGAGCGTCAGCAGGTGTTGCGCGCGGCGCTGGCATACCTTATTATGATGCATATAGGTTTCGTGATGCTCGTGGCGGGCTTTGCGAAGATTTATGCAATCACTGGTTCGGGTAACTTCAACAACCTGGCTATCTGCTTCTCAAGCGGCGGCACATTGCCAATCTTCATCCTCTTCCTGCTCGGTTTTGGTATGAAGGCGGGCTTGTTCCCAATGCACATCTGGCTGCCAGAGGCGCACCCAGCAGCACCATCGCATGTGTCGGCTATTATGTCGGGCGTGATGATTAAGACTGGTGTCTATGGCGTGATGCGTGCGCTTTGGTATGTTGTGGATGCGGCGGAGTTGCACACCATCGGTCTGATTATCCTCGCCGCAGGTATCATCACAGGCCTGTGGGGCGTAATCCTCGCGGCGTTGCAGAATGATGCGAAGCGACTGCTGGCATATTCAAGCATTGAGAATATAGGTGTGATTTTCATCGGTCTGGGTATCGCGACGCTGGGTCAGGCGGCGGGCAACTATATGGTTGCGACAATCGCTCTGTGCGGTGCGTTGCTCCACACGGTGAACCACTCGTTCTTCAAGTCATTGTTGTTCTTCGGCGCGGGTAACATCTACTCGCAGATGCACACAACGCTGCTCGACCGCTTCGGCGGCGTGGCAAAGCATATGCCGATGACTGCAATTCTGTTCTTCGTGGCGACTATTGCCATCTGCGCCCTGCCACCACTCAACGGCTTTATCGGTGAGTTCCTGATTTATCTCGGTATGCTCGACAGCATCCGCGCCGAGGTCAATACAATCTACGCTGCGGGCGGTCTGCTCGCACTGGCGCTCATTGGCGGTATCGTGGTGTTGGCATTCACAAAACTTTACAGCACAATATTCCTCGGCTCGCCACGCGACCACCATGTTGCAGAGTCGATGGAGGTAGATAACTACCGCATCGCAGCAATGGCTATCCCTACCGTGGGTATCATCTCGATTGGTATGTTCCCACAGTTCGCCATCCGCATCGTCGAGGGCGTGGCAAACCAGTTCTTCCCAGCGGCAACGGCGACAATCGTTGATCACTACATCGTGCCAAACCTCTGGAAGATTTCCCTTACGGCGTGGCTTCTGGTGCTGGTCATCGTGCTGCTCTACATCTGGAAGAGTCGCGCACAGCGCACCCGCATCGTCGAGCAGGGTCCAACCTGGGGTTGTGGCTTTACATCGCCTAACATTCGTATGCAGTACACTGGCGAGTCATACTCCGAGGGTTTGGAGTCAATCGCAACATCGCTCACGCAGAACACCGTCGAGGGTCGTGCTATCGGCAAGAGCGAGATATTCCCAGCGTCACACGGCTACAGCGTCAAGCACAAGGATAAGATTGACCGTCTGTTTGCCGCTTGGTGGATGGAACTTCTGCGTATCATCAACAAGCGAATTATGCGCTTGCGTACGGGTAAGATTAACCACTACATCCTCTTTGCGCTGCTGTTCCTTGTTGCAATCTTCGTTCTTTCACTCTTAAACTTGATATAGTATGGGAATTGTACTCAACACACTTTTGATTATATTGACGGCAATCTCCATCCCCGGAGTGATTAACCGTACACGCGCTACGCTGGCGGGTCGCAAGGGTATGCCCTTCTCGCAGCACCTGCTCAATGTGAATGTGCTTCTGCGTAAGGGCGCGGTCTATTCTACCACCACAACGGCGCTGTTCCGCATCGCGCCAGCCATCTATCTCGGTGCTGCTATCGTTGCTGCGCTGATGATGCCAGTGGCTGACCTCTACCCATTAATCTCGTTCAAGGGCGATGTCATCTGCTTCGCCTATACGCTTGCTCTGGCGCGCGTGGCTATCATCCTCGCCGCTATGGATACGGGCAGTTCGTTCGAGGGTATGGGTGCTGCGCGTGAAGCGCTCTATGGCGCACTTATCGAGCCTGCGCTGATGATTGGCTTCGCCACATTGGCCCTGTTCTGCGGCTACACATCGTTCGCCGACATCTTCGCTCACGAGCAGTCGTTTGATATGCACCTTACAATCGTGATGTTGCTGGTGGCGTTCCTCTTTGTGAAGATTACCTTCGTGGAGTCGGGTCGCGTGCCAGTGGATGACCCACGCACACACCTTGAGCTTACGATGATTCACGAGGTTATGTGCCTCGATTACAGCGGCATTGATATGGGTATGATTCACATCGCGGGCTGGCTCAAGACCGCCTGCTTCTCGATGATTGCCGCCAACGCTGTGGCTGCCACCTGCTGTTTCCACTGGTGGTTTGCAGTACCTTTGGCAATCCTCCTGACGGGTCTGTCGGTGGGTATCGTGGAATCAACACAGGCGCGAAACAAGTTGGCGAATAACACCACCTTCATCGTTACTATCTCTGCCCTGGCGGCACTGATATTCTTTATTGGCTATCTACTGAAGTTAAACATCAACATTTAAGGATATGCTACTCGCACTTATTATATTATATGTAATAACGCTCATCTACATCTCTATCGTTGAGCGTTTCCGCAACTACGCCTCGCTTATCGCCGTGCAGGGTTGGATATTGCTTGGCATCGCTCTGTTGCGTCTGCACTCGCTCGATTGGCTGGAACTCTCGTTCATCATCACCGAGACGCTTATCTTCAAGGCGGTGATTGTCCCCGCCATCCTGATGCAGGTGATTAAGAAGACGGGCATCAACCGCATCTCATCGACCGGCACATCGCAGTTCAACTCGCTGATGCTGTCTATCACGGCGCTCACAATCAGTGCCATTATGACCTACTATGTGGCTGACCAGTCGATTAATATGGTATTCTTCGGCGTGGCTCTGTATGCGTTGCTCACGGGCTTGATTCTCATCGTATTGCGCTCGCGCATCTTCACGCATATGGTTGGTTTCCTTGTCATCGAGAATGGCGTATTCCTCTTCTCAATGGCTATCGGAGTGCATATGCCTATGTTGATTAATGCGGCTATCCTGCTTGATATCCTGCTCTCGGTATTGATGCTCGGTATGTTTATGACCAAGGTCGATAAGCACATTCACACCGACGACAGCAACTCGTTGAGCCGTGTGAAGGATTAACCCCCGACGAGAATAGATGATTAAACCGAAAACTGAATAGAGATTATGATATATATCTTTTTTGCAATATGGCTCACGATTGGTGCAAGCGCCTTCCTGGCGACCAATCGCCGTATGGTGCACCGCTTGTGCGCCCTCTACCTGACCGTTCACGCGCTGTTTGCGGGTGTGGTGATTGGCGGAAAGTACCTCACCACCTCGGGCGAGTTCTTCACCTTCGATGAACTCGGCACGCTCTTCTATGTGCTGCTGGCTGTGGTGGCGGTCTTTATCTTCATCCACTCGGAGGCCTACCTCAAGCGTGACGACATCAAGAACTACCGCAACTACTTCGCCCTGCTGATGCTCCTGACGACAGCCATCACAGGCGTATATTTCGCAAACAACATCGCCGTAACCTGGATTTTGCTGGAGACAACAACCCTCTGCGGCGCGGGTATTCTCTACTACCGCCGTTCGGAGGCGACGCTGGAGGCTACCTGGAAGTATCTTTTCGTATGCTCGACGGGTATCGCTATCGCCTACCTCGGCATCCTTCTGTTGTGTGCGGCGGCGGCAAACACCTCGCTTAACTATGAGGATTTGCGCCAGTTGATTATTGCGGGCAACCCACTCTACCTGAAGGCGGCGTTCCTTTTGGTGCTTACGGGATATAGTTGCAAGATGGAGATTTTCCCACTCTACACCATCGGCGTGGATGCCAACTTCGCAGCCCCAGCGCCAGCCTCGGCTCTGCTCTCTACGGGTTTGGTGAATGCTGGTTTTCTAGCCATCTTCCGCATCTACCGCCTCTTTGCTCACACCGAGTTGATGGGCTGGGTGCAGAATGTGATGCTTATCATCGGCGTGATGAGTCTTTTGGTGGGTGCTCTGTTCCTCCGCCGCACGAACAACTACAAGCGATTCCTGTCGTACTCAACGGTTGAGAATATGGGCATTGTTGCTATCGGCTTGGGCGTAGGTGGCGCAGGCTTGTGGGCGGCAGTGTTCCATGTGGTGTGCCACACCCTCATCAAGAGCGGATTGTTCTTGCAGATTGCTATCGTGCGTCAGGTGTACAACGGCTACCGCATCAACCGCATCGGCGACTATATTAAAATAAATAAGGTAGGTGCTATCGCAATCATCGCGGGTATGATTGCCATCCTGGCATTCCCACCTTCACCACTCTTTATCTCGGAGTTGATGATTATGACCCAGGCCCTGGCGGGCGGAGCATGGTGGCTCATCGCCGTTATGGTCCTTCTGCTCTGCGTTGTGATTTTCACAATCTGCCACCGCGTCATCAAACTCTGCTACCAGCCAAATCAGGATGAGGTGCATCCGTCGAACATCGACCGCCGCCTCTCTTACAGCGCTCTGCTGCTCCTGTTGGCGGCATTCGTGCTCGGCTTGTGGCAACCCGAGGTGCTTACATCTATTATCGACAAAATCGTAACACTTTAAGCGATGAAATACTACATTACCGACAACTGCGCGAAGGCAGTTGAACTGAAGGATATCCCCGAGGTGGAGTATGCAGCCTTCTACGAGGACCTCAAGGAGCGCCTCAGCGATGAGCGCTACCACATTGCACACTACTTCGCCCGCACCGAGGATACACGATTGAAGTTTTATTTGGTGCTTCTGGATGACGAGGAGCAGAAGGTGATGATTACATCATTCGCCATGGAGTATTACGACGACATAGCACTCCCTTCGCTCACCGCCCTGCATCCGCAGGTGCACCCCTTCGAGCGAGAGATCGCAGAACTCTACAATGTGGAGTTCGACTCTATGCCGTGGAACAAGCCACTGCGCTTCCCATTCAACCGCCGCAACCGCAACTCGACGATGGACAACTATCCATTCTACACCATCGAGGGCGAGTCGCTGCACGAGGTTAATGTGGGTCCTATCCACGCTGGTATCATCGAGCCAGGCGCCTTCCGCTTTATCTGTAACGGCGAGAATGTCCTCCACCTCGAGATTGCGCTGGGCTACCAGCACCGAGGCGTCGAGAACGAGTTTACATCGACCGACAACCGCCTGCGCCAGACACTTTTGGCGGAGTCGATTGCAGGCGATAGCGCCGTTTCTCACTCTACTGCATTCGTGAATGCCGTTGAGAAACTCTCCGCACAGGTGGACCACAACCTCGACATCGAGCGCACCGTAGCGCTTGAGTTGGAGCGTATGGCTATGCACATCGCCGACACTGGCGCACTCTGCACCGATGTGGCCTACCAGTTAGGTCAGGTGGCGTGCGAGGCTCTGCGTACGGTCATCATCAACACTACGCAGGCGTGGTGCGGCAACCGCTTCGGCAAGGGTCTTATCCGCCCTTGCGGCACGAACAAGCCACTTACAAAGGAGAAGATTGAGATGATTATAAATAATGTGACCGATGTCCGCCGCCGCTACAACGAGGTGAAGGATGACATCGAGTCATCGCCAACCATCCTCGCCCGCTTCGAGCAGTGCGGTCTTGTGCCAAAGGCCGAGATATTGAACATCGGTGGCGTGGGTATGGCAGCACGCGCAAGCGGTGCAAAGCGCGACATCCGCTCATCACACCCCTATGCCGCCTACGGCAAGGAGATTAGCCACGAGAGCGTGGTAAAGCGTCAGGGCGATGTTATGTCACGCCTGGCGGTGCGCCTGGACGAGGTGTTGCAGGCGGCAGACAACATCCTTTCGTTGCTGGCGTCATACAAACCTTCTGTGACGGCTCGCCCCGACTATGAGTGTAAGTTGCAGCCAAATGCGCTCTCATTCGGTTTGCTTGAGGGCTGGCGTGGTGAGATTTGCCACATCGCCATCACCAACGAGGAGGGTAACATCTCGACATATAAGATTAAGGACCCAAGCGTGCACAACTGGTTAGGTCTTGCCATCGCCGTACGCAGCGAGGGCATCTCTGACTTCCCAATCAACAACAAGAGTTTCAACCTCTCGTATTGCGGTCACGACTTGTAAACATAAAAACTTGAGATTATGATTTTTCCAAAGATAAAGGTTCTGCACAGCCACGGCTGGCAGTATATCCCCGACCTGAATGCAGTCACGCTGACCGAGGAGTTCCGCGGTCGCCCTGTGCTCACCCCCACCGCCGATATGCGCGATGTGGAGGCGGCGGCGAAGTTGTGCCCAGTGAAGGCTATCACCACAGCGCCCTTCACGCTCGACTTGGGCAAGTGCCTCTTCTGTGGCGAGTGCGCCCTGCGTGCTCCGCAGAATATCCGCTTCACGAACGATTACAAGATTGCATCCACCTCTCGCGAGGCGCTCGTTATCAAGCCAGGCGATGAGCGCGTGGAGTTCCACCCCGAGAATGTGCGCGAGGAGATTTTCAAGTTGTTCGGTCACGCGCTTAAGTTGCGTCAGGTATCTGCCGCTGGAGATGCTTCGGTGGAGATGGAATTGAACGCATCGGGCAATGTGAACTTCGACTTTGGTCGCTATGGTGTGGAGTTCGTTGCATCGCCACGCCACGCCGACGGAGTGGTTATCACTGGTCCTATCTCGCAGAATATGGCCGAGGCGCTGGAGATTTGCTACAACTCAATCCCGCATCCAAAGTTGGTGATTGTCTGTGGCTCAGAGGCGTGCTCGGGCGGACTCTTTGCCGAGAGCAAGGCCATCGACCGCTCGTTCCTTGAGCGCTACCCCGTAGATTTGTGGTTGCCAGGCACACCGACCCACCCGATGACATTCATCGATGGCGTGATGAACCTCCTGGGCAAGAAAACACGATAACATTCACCTTCGGTTGTGGTCGGTTCACCCTCAAGAATGGGTATTTGACCCGCCGAAGAGTATTCTATCTCGGTTTTTTGCGTTACATTTGTACCAGCAGCCAAGATAGAAAATGTTAAACTTAAAAAATAGAAGAGTTATGAAAAAGTCAATTTTTATTTCAGTTTTCGCATTGCTCGTTAGCGTTAGCGCATTTGCGCAGGAGCCAGAGAAGAAGGCACCAGAGTTCAAGGCTCCATCAGTAGAGGAGGTTGCGAAGCATCGTGCAGACATGATGCGTCAGCAGTATCTCTTGGGCAAGGATCAGTATGACAAGGTTTACAAACTCTGCCTCAAGCAGGCGAAGAAGGATGCTGAGCGCCGTGAGGAGATGAAGAAGGAGCGCGAGCAGATGAACAAGGAGATGAAGGGTATCTTGAACGATGCACAGTGGGAGCGTTACGAGAAGATGCAGAATCGTCCTAACTTCTTCCACAAGGGCAAGAACAACCGCCGCCCTATGCCATTTATGCAGCAGCCAGGCAAGGAGTTCAAGGGTCCACAGGGTGCTCCTGCCCAGTTCCAGAAGGGTCCAAGAGTAGAGCAGCCACAGAACAAGAATAACAATATGTATCTTGAGCAGAAGTAATACTTCCCAAGTTCTACTTTTCAACAAAGTCCGTCTAACGCAATGTTAGGCGGACTTTTTCTTATTTATATGTAACGAAGGATTTTTAGGCACGCAAAAACCCGAAAAGCGGAGTTTACTTGTCGTAAATGAGTATTTTGCGGGCAAGCGTAACGCCAAGAACACCTTGTTAGGCAATTCCACAAAAAAAGAGACTTAACCTTGCGGGATAAGCCTCTTTTTTTCTCTATCTAATGAATTACTCAGCAGAGATAGCCTCGCTTGGGCATACGCCTGCGCAAGTACCGCAGTCGATACACTTGTCAGCGTCAATTACATAGATATCGCCTGCAGAGATAGCCTCAACAGGACACTCGTCAATACAAGTACCGCATGCTACGCACGCATCTGAAATTTTGTAAGCCATAATCTTGTTGTTTTATGTTAAGTTAATAAATTGTCCTAATGCAAATATAATACTTTATTTGATAATATCAAAACCAGTGTAAGGAACAAGCACCTCTGGGATGCGGATACCCTCTGCGGTCTGGTTGTTCTCGAGCAGAGCCGCAACGATGCGAGGCAATGCCAAAGATGAACCGTTCAAGGTGTGTGCCAACTGTGTCTTCTTGTCAGCACCACGATAGCGCAACTTCAAGCGGTTAGCCTGGAATGACTCGAAGTTAGATACTGACGAAACCTCCAACCAACGCTTCTGCGCCTCTGAATATACCTCGAAGTCGTAGGTCAAAGCCGATGTGAATGACATATCGCCACCGCACAAGCGCAAGATACGATATGGCAAGCCGAGCGATGCCACAATCTTCTCAACATGGGCAACCATACCATCCAAAGCCTCGTAAGAGTTCTCTGGCAGAGCGAGCTGCACGATCTCAACCTTATCAAACTGGTGCAGACGGTTCAAACCGCGAACATCCTTACCATAAGAGCCAGCCTCACGACGGAAGCAAGGAGTGTAGGCGGTCATCTTCACTGGAAAATCCTTCTCGTCGAGAATTACATCGCGGAAGATGTTTGTCACTGGCACCTCTGCTGTTGGCACGAGGTAGAAGTTATCAGCCGTAGCGTGATACATCTGACCCTCCTTGTCTGGCAACTGACCAGTACCGAAGCCTGACGCCTCGTTTACCATCACAGGAACCTCAACCTCCTGATAACCAGCCTCGGTATTGCAGTCGAGGAAGTAGTTAATCAACGCGCGCTGCAAGCGAGCACCCTTGCCCTTATAGACTGGGAAGCCAGCACCTGTCAATTTCACGCCGAGGTCGAAATCAATGATGTCGTACTTTGACGCCAACTCCCAGTGTGGAAGTGGGTTCTCTGGCAACTCCGAGTAGTTCTCAACCAACTTTACGACAACATTATCCTCTGCTGTGCGACCCTCAGGAACAATCTCCGATGGGAAGTTAGGGAGCAACACAATCTGTGCCTGCAGCTCATCAGCCGCCTGCTGGTGCTCCACAGAGAGTTCTGCCGAGCGAGCCTTCAAAGCAGCCACCTGCTGCTTCATCTGCTCTGCCTCCTCGCGCTTGCCCTGACCCATCAAGGCACCAATCTGCTTCGCAGCCTTGTTCTGCTCGGCGAGGCAGTTATCAAGTTCCGACTGAATAGCCTTACGCTTGTCGTCGAGTTCCTCAATCTTTGCAATAATTGGAGCAGCATCCACGCCCTTCTTGGCAAGGCGAGCAATCGCCAACTCCTTATCATCTCTTAATTGCTTTAGTGTAAGCATATCTTCTTCAATTTTAGTTATAATGTGCAAAGTTAAAAAAAATCTTCGTTCGTTATCCCTTTTGGGGCGTATTTTTCTTAATTTTAGTTTTATGCACCCTTTTTTCACTCCTTAAGAGGCAATTTTCCGTCTTTTGGAGGGAGGCGAAAGTCACAACAAAATCTACGGCGCTATATTTTTTTCTTATAAAATTGTGAAATATATGCGAAATTTACTTATCTTTGTGATAACCTAAAAAAATTGCTGGCTATGACAATCATTCAACTACAATACCTCATCGAGGTGGCAAATTGCGGAAGTTTTTCGGCGGCGTCGGAGCACTGCTTCGTCACCCAGCCATCGCTTTCGATGCAGATAAAATCGCTCGAAGATGAACTCGGCGTGGTACTTCTCGACCGCTCAAAAAAACCCGTAATTCCTACCGAGGCGGGCGCCTTGGTGATTGCACAAGCGCAAGAAACCATCAAGGCGTATAACACTATCCGTGAGTCAGTTGCAGAGTTGAAGGGCGAGACAGCAGGTAAGTTGCGACTGGGCGTCATTCCCACCATCGCGCCATACCTTCTGCACAAGTTTATACCCGATTTCGTGAAGCGTTATCCGAAGATTGAGTTGGAGATTCGCGAGATGGTCACAGCCGACATCATCGAGGCCCTGAAGCGCGACAAGATTGACGCCGCGCTGGTGGCAAGCGGCACTTGCGGCGAGGGTATTCTTGAGCGCGATTTGTTCAGCGACACCTTCTACGCCTATGTTTCGCCGTCGAACCCACTCTTCGAGCGCTCGAACATCCGTTTTGAGGATATTGATATGAATGACCTCATTATGTTGAGCCGAGGAAACTGTATGCGTGACCAGATTATCGAACTCTGCGAGGCACGCCGCAACCTCCCATCATCCTACTACTTCGAGTCGGGCTCGCTCGACACGCTGATGCGAATGGTGGACTGCACGGGATGTATGACTATCATCCCCGAGATGGCGCTGGAATATATCCCTGCATCGCGCAAACGACAGGTCAAGACACTCCAGAAATCGGCCACCTCGCGACGCGTCGCCATAGCCATACGACGCACCTATGTAAAGACATCCATCATCAACGCCCTCGAGCAGACCATAGTCGAGAAGGTAGAGATGGAAAAGGCTGCAAGATAGCGACTTACAAGGCTACGCAATCACGATTGCGTAGCCCTTTTTCTTTTCGCGCACCCCGATGCGCGCCCTCACGCACACCCTCACACACGCGAGAGTTGTCACGCAGATCATTTTCGGCACACAAAAACCTCATTTTACACCCAAACCAAAGCCAAAATTATTTCGCAATCTCGCAAAAAAAACCTATCTTTGCAAAGTTGTAGTAATATGTAAAAACTTTCGACCCTCAAAAGGGGTTAAAATGTATTGAAAATAAACATTTGTGATATGGAAAAGATGATTGAAACCATAGTTAATGCTATTCAGGACAAAAAGGGTAAGGATATTGTATCATTGGACCTGACCGGCTTCGACGGAGCAATCTGCTCACACTTTATCGTTTGTAACGCAGATTCTACCGCCCAGGTGGCTGGTATCGCCGATGGCGTCGAGGAGGCTATGCTCGAGAAGTTGGGCGAGAAGGTGTGGCGCATCGAGGGTCAGCAGAACGCCTTCTGGATTGCGATGGACTATTTGGATGTAGTTGTGCATATCTTCCAGACCGAGTTGCGCGAGTTCTACCGATTGGAGGAGTTATGGGCTGATGCCCCAATTAAGAAATACGATTACGAATTGTAATTATGGCAAAACAGAATAAGAACAAAAACAACAAGAACATAAAAGTGAATGTCCGATTCAACTTTATGTGGATTTGGGCAATCATCATCCTCGCCATCATAGGATACTCGTTCTTCGGCGGCCGCGAGGCAGAGCCAGTCGAGGCGGAGTGGAACACAGTGGCGGAGATGGTGCGCAAGGGAGAGGTCGAGCGTATCAAGGTCATCAACAAGAACACCGCCGAGGTGTATCTTACCGACCAGGCAATCGAGCAGTACCACGCAGCCGAGGAGGGCAACCGCTTCAAGCACATCCCCGAGCACGGCAAGCAACTCTCGTTCACTATCGGTTCTGTGGATATCCTCGACCGCGATGTTCGCGAGGCTGTGGAGGCTTCGCAGATGGAGAACAACCCCGTCAGCATCGAGTATCAGAACGAGAGCACAAGTTGGACTGATATGCTACTCAATGTCCTGCCTTGGATATTCTTCATCGGCATCTGGATATTCTTTATCCGCGGTATGATGCGCGGTGGCGGCGGTGCTGGCGGCGGCATTATGAATGTCGGCAAGGCACGCGCACAGGAGTTTGACAAGGACGACAAGAACAAGCGCATCACATTCAAGGATGTGGCTGGTCTGGAGGAGGCGAAGGTCGAGATTATGGAGATTGTAGATTTCCTCCGCAAGGCAGATAAGTATCGCGAGTTGGGTGCAAAGATTCCAAAGGGCGCTCTGCTGGTAGGCCCTCCGGGAACGGGTAAGACCCTGCTGGCGAAGGCTGTGGCGGGCGAGGCAAATGTGCCTTTCCTCTCAATCTCGGGTTCTGACTTCGTAGAGATGTTCGTGGGTGTGGGTGCATCGCGTGTGCGTGACCTCTTCGAGCAGGCAAAGCAGACGGCCCCCTGCATCGTATTTATCGACGAGATTGATGCTATCGGTCGTGCTCGTGGCAAGAACGCTGGCTTCTCGGGCAACGACGAGCGCGAGAACACGCTCAACCAGATGCTCACCGAGATGGATGGTTTCCAGACCAATGCGGGCGTAATCGTACTCGCGGCAACAAACCGCGCCGACATTCTGGATAAGGCGTTGATGCGTGCGGGTCGTTTCGACCGACAGATTGAGGTTGGCTTGCCTGATGTGAAGGAGCGTGAGGATATTTTCAATGTCCACCTGCGCCACATCAAACTCGCCGACAACATCGACCGTACATTCCTTGCAAAGCAGACCCCTGGTTTCTCGGGTGCGGATATTGCGAATGTATGTAACGAGGCGGCTCTCATCGCTGCCCGCAACACTAAGAAGGCGGTTGAGCGCGCAGACTTTATGGCGGCTATCGACCGTATCGTAGGCGGCTTGGAGAAGCGCAACAAGACAATGACCGAGGCGGAGCGTCGTGCTACGGCAATCCACGAGGCGGGACACGCAACCGTAATGTGGATGCTCAAGGAGTGCGACCCAGTGCTGAAGGTTACAGTCATCCCACGCGGCAACAGCCTTGGCGCAACCTGGTCGGTGCCCGACGAGGAGCGCGTACACATCACCGACGCTGTGATGCAGGATAAGTTGGCGGGTCTGCTGGGTGGTCGCATCGCCGAGGAGGTAAACTACGGCACCTTGGGTGCTGGCGCATTGAGCGACCTCGAGCGAGCAACGAAGATGACTTATGCGATGGTTGCCTACTATGGTATGAGCAAGGCGATTGGTCCGATGAGTTTCTACGACGCTACGGGCTCACGCGATACATTCACAAAGCCTTACAGCGAGCAGACGGCGGTAGCCATCGACAACGAGGTGCGCCGCATACTTGAGGAGGCTTACAACCGCGCACGCCAGATTATCGAGCGCCACAACGACGAGATTAACAAGATGGCGGATGTGCTGCTCGAGAAGGAGACAATCTACGCCGAGGACATCGAGTTAATTCTCGGCAAGTCGGCTCAAGCACTTGAGAAGGAGGCCGAGAAGGTGGCAGACACCGCAGAGCCCACAGAGCCCACAGAGAGCAAGCCCGAAGGCGTGACAGTTGCCGACTAAACCCCGAAAAACGAAGACCCTATGTCAGATAAATTGAAGAACTTTATTGTAAGAGCCATCAGCGGCGTGGTGATGTTCGCAGTAGTGCTGGGTGCGATACTCGGCTCGAAGTGGACATTCGGTGCGCTGGTGATGCTCATAGCGCTGGGCGGAGAGTGGGAGTTCTACCGCTTCGCCGAGAAGGCAGGATATAAGCCACAGCGCCTGATTGGTTTGTTTGCTGGCGCAATGGTGGTGACAATCGCTTTCGCGCTGATGATGGATATCACCGGTGGCAATGCCCCAGCACCAATGATGACATTAGCCGCGGTATTGGGAGTGGCCTTTGTCATCCTCACGCCACTCTCGTTCATCTGCGAACTCTATCGCAAGAGCGAGACACCGATTGCAAACATCGCCTCGACAATGATGGGCGTAGTGTATGTAGCACTGCCTATGGCTCTGCTGCTCTTCATCCCAATGCTCCTCTCGCCAGAGAAGTGGCAGCCCTGGACGGTGATTTTCTACATCTTCATCATCTGGGCAAACGATGTCTTCGCCTACCTGTTCGGCATCACTCTGGGCAAGCACCGCCTCTTTGAGCGCATCTCACCCAAGAAGTCGTGGGAGGGATTCTTCGGCGGCCTGCTCGGTGCTATGGCAATGGGTTATGTGGCAGCCACAGTGCTCGACGGCAACATCGTAGTGTGGGTCGGCATGGCTCTTGTAGCGGCTATCTCGGGCGTCTTTGGCGACCTGGTGGAGTCGTTGTTCAAGCGCTCGGTGGATGTGAAGGACTCGGGTAATATCATCCCTGGTCACGGAGGCTGGCTCGACCGCTTCGATGCACTCATCCTCTCGGTGCCATTTGTGTTTGTATATCTTTTGATTAGTTTGAATTAAGAAACCTAAAACTTAAACAATATGAAAATCAATAAAGAGGGACATAGAATTATTGCTGTGTCAGGACTTATTTTCTTGGTTTTGTGGTCACTCATCTACTACTTCCAGAGCCATCACATCGGTTCGGGTCTGTTGATTACAAGTGGCGTCATCCTTTTCGCCTTCTGGCTCTTCATCATCGCCTTCTTCCGCGAGCCACGCCGCGTGAAGATTCACGACGAGGAACTCATCTTCTCACCTTGCGACGGTAGAGTCGTGGTTACAGAGGTTGTACACGAGGACGAGTATTTGCAGAAGGAGATGTTGCAGATTTCAATCTTTATGTCGGTGACCAACATCCACATGAACTGGTCGCCAGTGGGCGGCATCGTGGAGTACTTCAAGTACCACCCAGGTCGCTTCCTCATCGCTTGGCATCCAAAGTCATCGACCGAGAACGAGCGCACCACAACCGTAGTAAAGACCGACAAAGGCGAGAGCATCCTGTTCCGTCAGGTGGCAGGTCTTATCGCGCGCCGCATCGTATCGTATGTGAAGGTGGGTCAGCCAATCAAGCAGAACGATGTATTCGGCTTTATCAAGTTCGGTTCGAGAATTGATGTACTCGTTCCAAAGGATTGCGAACTCCTGGTGGAGATTGGTGACCCTGTGAAGGGCTCGCAGACTCCATTGGTGCGTTTGCCTAAAAAATAGAATTTCAAGATGGCTATCACACCGCAAAACATACTCCGCACGGTAGTGGGACTGGTTGTCGCCGCTGGAATACTCTTTCTGATATGGTATTTCAGTTCGGTGGTGATCTACATCCTCGTGTCGGCGGTGCTCGCCATCATCGGGCGTCCGCTGGTGAACTGGCTCTCGACGAAGCACATCGGCAAGTATATGATGCCTCGCTGGGCGGCGGCATCCATCACGCTGGTGGTTATCATAGCTCTGTTCTCGGCGTTCTTTTCGCTCTTCATCCCGCTTGTATTCGGCAAGATTAACGAGTTCGCGCAACTCGACTTCTCGTCGGTGCTGGCATCTATCGAGGAGCCTATATCGCACGCCCAGCAATACCTGAGCCGCACATTCGCCCTGCCCGAGACACACATCTCGCTGAGCGACACCATAGTGGCAAAGTTGCGTGAGTTGGTGAACTACGACACGCTCAACAGTACCGTATCGTCGGTGGTGAACATCACCCTCTCGACGCTGATTGCGGTCTTTTCAATCTCATTCATCACCTTCTTCTTCCTCAAGGAGGATGGTCTTTTCTACGCAATGGTTACGGGCTTGTTCCCCGCTCGTTTGCAGGAGAATGTGACACGCGCACTGGACTCAATCACACACCTCTTGTCGCGCTACTTCGCGGGTATCCTCACCGAGAGCCTTATCCTGATGATTATCATCTCGACGGTGATGATTCTCTTTGGCATGAAGACCGACAACGCCCTGCTCATAGGACTCATTATGGGTGTGATGAATGTCATCCCCTACGCTGGTCCGCTGATGGGTGGTATCATCTCGGCGTGCATCGGTATCATCGCGCCGATTGAGGGCTGGAGTGCCATCGAGACATTCTTTGCCATCGGCATAATACTCTTCTGCATCAAGGGCATCGACGACTTCGTGCTGCAGCCTACAATCTACTCCGAGCGAGTGAAGGCGCATCCGCTGGAGGTGTTCCTCGTGATTCTCATTGCGGGTAATGTGGCGGGTATCGAGGGTATGTTGCTCGCTATACCATCCTATACGGTTCTGCGTGTGTTGGCAAAGGAGTTCTTCTCGGAGTTCGCCCTCGTACAGAAACTCACGCAAAACATTTAACCCTAAAGAGATGACTATCACGGGAGAGGTTATTCACGGAGCGCAACTCGGGCGCAAGATGGGTTTTCCGACAGCCAACATCGATGCGCGCACGATTGAGGGCATCGACAATGGCGTCTATTACTCGGCGGTTGAGATTGACGGAGTAAGATATAAGGCTATGTCGAATGTGGGCTACCGCCCCTCGGTGGATGGTCACACACGACTGCTCGAAACCCATATCTTCGGCTTCAGTGGCGACCTCTACGGCAAACATATAAGTGTCGATTTGATAAAAAAGATTCGCGACGAGCAACGCTTCTCCTCAATCGAGGAACTGCGCCAGCAACTCGCAACCGACGCCGACCTTTGTCGCAGTCAGCAGGAATAGAAAGATATTAAGACTACCCTATCGGGTGGTCTTATTTTTTGAACACAAAAGGAGTCCACACTGCGGGGCGGACTCCTTTATTATTATAGGTATGATGATTAGTAAGTAACCACTGGCTCCATCTCCTTCGCCTGGTCAATCATCTTCTGCAACTCGCTCTCGCTTGGTACGCGATTAACGAGGTTCTTCGCAGCATTTACCTCCTCCATCTTTGCGTGAAGGTTAGCCGCTACACGGTGACGGAACTCCTTAACTGTATCAACACCAGCAGCCTCCAACAACTCGGCGAACTGTGGGCCTACGCCCTTGATACGGAACAGGTCAGCGTGGTTGGTCCAACGAAGAATCAACTTCTCGCTAATCTCTGTCTTCTCTGCCATCTCCTTACGACCCTTTGCAGTAGCGCACGCAGCCAACAAATCCTCAACTGTCTTCACGCCTGCAGCCTCCAACTTCGCAGCATAAGCCTCGCCTACACCCTCGATCTCAATAATCTTATAAGCCATATTCTTGTTATTTTTAGATTGTGATATTTTCCTAACCTCAAATTTAGTTATTTTTTTTCGATTTATCCACCTTTTGAAAAGATTTTTCGAGAATAATATTCAGTTTAGGCAAGTGTTCAGGCATTTGCAGAAGCGACATTTTAGGACTTTTCAGAAAAATAATGAAAATTCCCGTAAATTTTATTTGTCTTTTTGTAAAGTTTTCTTTACATTTGCAGTGAAGATTAGAACTCAACTATTTTCTAACCATAAAACTCACAACTATGAAAAACGGAAATTCTATCGACCTGATTGGAAAAATCAAGGAGTGCTCAAAGAGTTGGCTACTGCCCTACCCTTTCAAAATCGCAGGTCAGGCAATGCTTATGGCGGTATTGATTGGCTTGGTTGCGACAATCTTTATCAATGACCTGCACGGCAACGGCGCAAGCACAACTATCGTGACACGCATCATCAGCATTACGCTCTACCTTGCGATGTTCCTTCTCACCTTTTCGCGCGAAAAGTGCGAGGACGAGATGACCGCCGCGCTGCGCGGCGAGACCCTCAAGGAGATTGCCTACATCTGCTTTGTTGCGTGGGTCGCAATCCACATCGTCGCTGCCTGCATCACTGACTATGGCTTATACATCTCCCAGGACGAGCCTTTCGTGACACCATTTGTCGCGTGGATATTGTACTATGGTCGTTTCGAGCGCAAGATGCGAATGTTGCGCCGCGCAAACCGAGAGTTTAAGATGTAAAATTTTGTAAGATGAACAACAAGATAAGAGTTGCGCGTGCCGAGGCGCGTATGACACAGCAGGAGTTGGCGGAGGCAACTGGCGTGAGCCGCCAGACCATCAACGCCATTGAGAGCGGAAAGTTCGTACCCTCCACCCTCCTTGCGCTGAAGATTGCCCGCACCTTCGGCAAACAAGTCGAAGATATATTCTCACTTGAGGAGGGGGAGTAGAAATAAAATAGGGTTGTCCATTCGATTGGGCAACCCTACATTTTTTATAAAGTTGTATAACAAGAGGGATTTTTAGGCCTGCGCAGACCGAGAAAGCGGAGTTTACTTGGCGTAAATGAGCATTTCGAGGTCAAGCGAAACGCAGAAATCACCTTGTTAGACGACTTTCTTTATTCTACTATCAACAGCGAAGAGTCTCCGTAGGACAAAAATCTAAATCCGTTTGCCAAGGCGTAGTCATACATTCTGCGCCAGTCGTCGCCGACATAAGCGGAAACAAGCAACAAAAGTGTAGATTTTGGTTGGTGGAAGTTCGTGATGATGCGCTTCACAATGCGGAACTTGAAGCCAAGGGGGGTTATCATAATCTGCGTTGCCGCCTTCATCCTCTCCAAGCCGTTAGCGCGCATATAGCCAATCAAATCCTCCAGCACCTCGCGACCCGAGTAGTCGGCTGGGATGTCATACGCCTCCCACTGACCAATCACGCGCTCGGTGTCGGGCGTACCAGACTGACGCACTCGCCAACCCAAGACGGGCAACGACTCCAGTGTGCGGACCGATGTTGTACCCACTGCGGTGATATTGCAATCGCGTGCCAAAAGGCGCTCAAGCGTTGATAGGCGCACCTCGAAATGCTCGGTGTGCATAGGGTGCTGCGCCGCATCCTCGCTCTTTACGGGGAGGAATGTACCCGCGCCCACATGGAGCGTAACCTCCTCAAACTCAAAGCCATCAGACTGCATCTGCGAGATTAGTTCGGGCGTGAAGTGCAAACCCGCCGTAGGTGCCGCCACCGAGCCCTCGAACTTGGAATATACGGTCTGGTAGCGCGTCAGGTCAATCTCCTCACTCTCGCGGTTGAGATATGGCGGGATAGGAATACGGCCCAGGTGCTCCAGCAACTGACCGAATGTCAAATCAACATCCCACTCGAAGCGCACGATATGCTCACGCTCGCCGCGCTCCACAATCCACGCGCGCAACTGCGTCGGCTCGCCCTCATACTCGAAGTTAATCTCTACCTGACCCTCCTTCCACTTCTTCACATTGCCGACGATGCAACTCCACTCCGCCTCGCCCTTCACGGCAAAGGCGCGCTCGTAGTCGGCGGGCTTGTGAGGCTCAAGGCAGAAGACCTCGATGCGCGCACCCGAGGGCTTGTGCATAATCACGCGCGCGCGTATTACCTTTGTATTATTAAAGACCAGCAGCGAACCCTTGGGTAACTGCTCGGGCAGCGAGCCGAAGCGGCTCTCGCTAATCTCTCCATTGCGATAGACCATCAACTTCGATGCCGAACGCTGCTCCAGAGGGAACTTGGCGATGCGCTCATCGGGAAGCGGATAGTCGAAAGTGTTTATGTCAATATGTCTCTCCATCTTGCTTTTGTTAGAGTCGCTGACCCTTGAATCGTGAGGGCGAGATGCCGACCCTCTGCTTGAAATACTTACCAAAGAATGACTGCGACGGGAAGTTAAGTTGCTCGGCAACCTCCAGAATACTCACTCCAGGCTGCTTCAAAAGGCGCATAGCGCTGTGGATAACCACATCGTCGATGACCTTCGAGGCACTCTTGCCGCGATACTTGTGACACAGCAGCGTGAGGTACTTCGCCGTAATGCCGAGTTCGCCAGCGTAGAACTCAACGCTGCGCTCGCGAGCATAGTTCTTGCTCAACAACTCGATGAAGCGGCTCATATGGCTCTCCGACTTCTCGTCTGATGACTGGTGCTTCTTGATGTTAGGCATCACAACCGACATCATCAGATAGCAGAAACCCATCGCGCACGACTGCAGCACCTCATTATCGAAATAGAGGTTTTCAGTCTTTACCACCCGGCACATATTCGCCACCGCGCCGTGCATCATCTCCAATATCGGCTCCTCAACATCGAAGACATAGGTCGTGCGTACCATCAGGTCAGCCGTAAAGATTTCCGATGTGGGCACATCTATATTCGCAAAGTGGCGATTCTTCAAAATCAAGGCATATCCTCGACACGCCTTGCTGGGCTTCACATTGCTCACCGTCATATCGTTACGCACGATAAACATCTGATTTGCCGTGACTGTGTTCGCCTCGCCATTAATTGTCAGGCGCAGATTTCCGCCACACACCAAACCTATCAGCGTGCCATCAGCCTGCGACATCACCTCCTCCAAATTGCCAAAGTTTCCCCAAGGCAACAATCTCACTCCATTTCGCTCGAAGCCGACCTGCAAAAGTCCCTCAATCTTTTTCAAAACCGATATATTTTATACCATTAAACATTCTATTTCTTTCGCTGCCAGATGCTCTCCTCCTTTGGGCAGACAACCTTCAGCGCACCGTGCAGACAGTTCAATCGCAGAGGGAACTGACCGCCTCTCTGGCCATCCACATCGGTCTGCTCATCCATCGGCGTGACCAGAGTCAATTGACTGGTACGCAGATACTTCACCGCGCGGGTCTTGATACCTATCATATATAGAAGCATATCACCCGCCGACACCACCGGGGAGCGCTTTTGCAGGAAGATACAATCGAAAACACCATCGCGCAGACTCGACTTACGCGCCAGAGGCATTCGTCCCGCCGTCTCGCCATTAAAGACCAAACCCAGCAGTGTGGGATAGTAGAAGGCCTCCGAGTCGGTGGTGATTGTGAGCGGTATGCCGTGGATATTTCTCAACTCCTTAAACGCCGCCACCACATACGCCATCTTACCGATGCGGTGCTTCAACTCCTCGGGCGTACGCTGCGAGGTGGTGGTAAAGATACCGAACGAGAAGATGTTTACAAAGTAAATCAACTCGCCGCTACCCATCTGCTCCGCCTTGCCGCAGTCAATCAGTTCAACCTCGCCCTCGGCAATCTGACGCGCCGCACGAAGGATGTTGTTTGACATACCGAGTGCACCCGCAAAGTCGTTTGCCGTTCCCGCAGGGATAACACCGATATTAACCGATAAATTCCTCTGCATCATCGCATTAACCACATAGTTAATCGTGCCGTCACCACCCGCAATCACCGCCAAATCAATCTCGCCGCACCAATCGAAAGGATTAGCGCCGAAGCGGATTGGCAGGGGCTGCATATCGTAGTCTGCCTGACGGAAAATCTCGACTATGCGATCGACATTCTTCTCAATCTTACCCTTACCCGCTGCGGCATTATATAATAGTACTGCTCTCTTCATAATTCCCTCAAAATTACTTGATAGCGATATAGCCATTGGTCTCTTTAAGCATTGGAGCCAGCGCAGCCGAGTAATATACCTTGAAATTATCACCCTCGCCAGCCACAATAAAATATACCATCACGCCACCCTCGGCAAGCTCCCTTGCAAGCTCGATGGCACGCTCTGCGCCCATAGCCATAAACATTGTTCCGTAGGCATCTGCCTCGGCACACGTTGGAGCGATAACCGTAGCCGACAAAAGGTCGGTAACGGCACTCTTGCCTGTGCGGGGATCAATCGTGTGAGCCACCTTATTGCCCTGCTCGTCAAGATAGAAGCGGCGATAGTTGCCCGAAGTAGCCATTGCACAATCAGTAAGCGAGATAACCTGCTGGATGCTTGCTCCTGGGGTGTCGTTCCCATCGAAAGGGGTCTCAATGCCCACTCTCCACGCACCGCCCTTGGGGTTGCGACCTCGACAACGCACCTCGCCACCGATATCCACCAGATACTCCTCAACGCCCATACTCTCCAGCTCCTCGGCAGCCATATCCACCACATAGCCCTTGGCGATGGAGTTAAAGTCAATTCTCACTCTCGGATCACTCTTTACAAGACGACCATTCACTACACTCAGCTTCTCCACGCCGACAAATTCCATCAGGGAATCAATATTAACCACCTTGGTGCGATCCTTACCGGCAAATCCGTATGCCTCAACCAGTGGAGCAACGGTCACATCGTAGTACCCGCCACTTTGCGCCGTAACCTTACGCGAAAGCTCAAGGCAGTGGATTATATGGTGATCCAAACTATCTGTCTCATTGCTATTTACTCGGCTCAGCAACGACCCCTCGTCGAAGATTGACATCGACGCCTTCGCCTCCGCATCAAGCTCCATCATTCGCTCGTAGATGAGGTTGGGGCTCTTGTCGGTCAGTGCCGTAACCTGCATAAATGTGCCGAGCATCTCGCCCGATGATTTGACATATTCCTGCGATTTTTCGCATCCCGCCGCCACAACGAGTGTGACTATAACGGAAACGAATAATGCTATATTTCTCATAACTCGTTATTTCCTTTTTACACCAATCTGCGCCATTCTGACTTCTGCCCCAATCGCGCCGAGTTTTTTCGACGATGTCGCCCTTTTATTGTGCAAAGATACAAAATATTACAATATTTTCGCAACTTAATAGCAAAAGTCAAAAATAAGTTATAAAATATAATGATTTTCGCGCGAAATATTTGGTAGAGACGGAAATTCAAAGTAATTTTGCCGCACGCTCTGGCGTTATTCACGGTAAGGGGGTTGCGTCGTAGAGTGTAACCAGAGTCGCGACAATAAAAATCAAAAACGGCGAGACTCACA
>JAFZFR010000081.1 GCA_017555805.1 Alistipes sp.
ACTTTGGAGCATGTTGATTGGGTTAACCATATCCGTAAGGGCACAATGCACGATGAGGCAACAGAGTGTGCTATCTCTTGCTTGGCTGGTGTGATGGGTCGTGAGGCAGCTTACACAGGTGCTACTGTTACTTGGGATGAGATGAGCCAGTCACCAATCGACTACTTGGGTGAGTTCAAGCAGGAGCTCGGCAAGCAGGATATGGAGAAGTGTGTAGTTCCTACACCTGGTAAGTAATCCATCGCTTGAAGTGAATAAATAGGGTGGGGCGGACGCAAGTTTCACCCACCCTTTTATAATATAAAGATATGACAAATCAACCCAAGACAGAGTTTATCGACACAGCATTGATGGATGCAGTGGCAGAGAAGGCCACGCAGTCGCCACGCCGAAGGATGAACTACAACTTTCATCGTTCGACCGACGAGCCGATAAATCGCCTGCTCAATGTTATGCACCGAGGCAGTTACCTGCCCGTACATCGTCATCTTGACCCCGCACGCTCGGAGAGTATCATCGTCGTAAGGGGTAAGGTTGGCTTGACAATATATGACGATAGTGGTGCAGAGGTTGAGAGCCGCACAGTGGGTGCGGGATGCGACACCGTGGGCGTCGATATAGAGGCGGGCGTATGGCACGGACTTGTGGTGCTGGAGGATGATACTGTGCTCTTTGAGGTGAAGCAGGGACCTTTTGCTCCCATCACCCCAGAGAACATCGCCTCGTGGACACCAGCCGTGGAGGATGTGACGGCGGTCGAAAAATTTGTTACGGAGTTGGAAAGAAAATTCGAAAAATAAAATTTACTATGAATAGAAAAGAGTTTTTGCAGACATCATTGATGGGTGCGGCGGCTGTGGCTGCTACAACAGGTGCGGGTAGCCTTTTGACATCTTGCACACCAAAGAACAACACTCCATTGCGTATCTCATTCCAGGAGGGTACTGCTCCAGGTAAGACTTTGGAGGAGAAGTTCGACTATATGGAGAATTTGGGTATCGTGGGTTATGAGCCAGGTGGTTGGAATTTGGCTAACCGCGTAAATGAGTTCCAGCAGGCATTGAAGGGTCGTAACATCAAGATTTCGGCTATCTGTGCAGGTTTCCAGGGCTTCCTCTTGGCAGAGGACCCAGCCGTAAAGGCGCAGTTTGACTCAACAATGCGTGACATCATCGCTGCTGCGGGTGAGATTGGCTCAACAGGTGTTATCATGGTGCCAGTATTCAACCACCAGAAGCCTTGCTTGCCTCACACATTGGAGACTCGCGAGTACCTCTGCGAGCAGATGCACGAGCTCGGTGAGTTTGCACTCAAGCACAACACAACAGTTATCCTCGAGCCATTGAACCGTCGTGAGGCGCACTATATGCGTCAGGTGGCTGATGCAGCGGCTATCGCACGCGATTCAAAGAGCGCAGGCGTGAAGTGTATGGGTGACTTCTGGCATATGTCAGAGGAGACATCTGACTACGCGGCTCTTATGGCAGCAGGTCCAGAGTACTTGCAGCATGTTCACATCGCAAGCCGTGGCACACGCCAGATGCCAGGTGAGAATGGCGAGTTGGACAACTACATCGACGGCTTCCGCGCATTGAAGGAGATGAACTATCCTTACTATGTAAGTTTCGAGTGCGGTTGCGCGGGCGAGCGTGAGGTTGTATTGCCAGCGGCAGTAGAGCTGATGCGTGCACAGTGGGAGCAGGCTTAAAAATTAAAAATTTAGAATTCAAAATTCAAAATTAATTTTGAGTTTTGAGAATAAAATCAATCTATATGACCTTAAAATGGGGTTATAAGCGAGCGTTTCTGCGTTGCGCCCTGCTCTTTGTGGTGGGCGCAGCGTTGCAACTTGCGCTCGGTGATTTCGAGAATAAGTTCCTGCGCTATCCGTGGGGACTTATTTTCGCTATCAACTATCTTTATCTGCTGCTGCTCATCTATGTGCAGTCGGCAAAATGGAGTTGGCTGAAGCAGCTTTATGATGGCTATGCGAGCGTGTCGTCGCTTGCGTCGCTCATCGTGCTGACGATTATATTTGGACTCACGCGCCAGGACCCCGCGACGCAGGGCATCGTGGGTGCATTGGGATTTTCGCGAATGACATCTTCGTGGATATTCATCATCTTTCTCACATATTTTGTTACGACGCTGGGCATCACCACCATTCGTGACCTGCACCATTGGCGCAAGGTGAGATTGGCGACCCTGTTGTCGCACGCGGCGGTATTTGTTGCCCTGGCGGCGGCGATGTTCGGCTCGGCGGACAAGGAACGCGTGACGGTAAACCTCGCGCTTGACAGGATGACCTACGAGGGTGTGACGCGCGATGGAGAGCCTTATGAGTTGCCTTTTGCATTGACGCTCAAGGAGTTTAAGATGGAGGAGTATCCCGCGAAACTATATCTGCTTGACACAAAGACCGAAGAGTCATCAGAGGAGTTCCTGCTGGTGGAGCGTGAGGGCGTAGAGGCGAACATCGGCGGATGGGAGTTGAAGGTGAAGCAGAGCCTTGAGATGGGTGCGCGTATGCCCGAGAGCGAGGAGTTCCGCGAGATGAAGCACATCGGTGCTGTACCCGCCGTGAAGGTCGAGGCGAAGAACGCGGCGACGGGCGAACGATATGAGGGCTGGGTGAGTTGCGGTTCGCATATCTTTGAGCCAGCGTACCTTTGGTTAGGCGACCGCTATGCGGTGGCGATGCCACGCCGTGAGGCGAAGCGCTACCTGTCGCGTCTGGAGATTATGGATGGCGAGGGCGAGTCGTGGCGCGAGAATATCGAGGTGAATAAGCCCGCGCGAATAGGCTCGTGGAGAATATATCAGGTGGGTTATGACACGCAGCGCGGACGCTGGAGTTCATCGAGCGTGGTGGAGTGTGTGCGTGACGGCTGGTGGAGCGTGGTGCGTGTGGCGCTGTGGTTAATCCTCGCGGCAAGTTTGGTTATGTTCCTTACGGCAGGCGGCAGAAGTCTGGCGGAGAATAAGGAGGTGAAGCGATGAGTTGGGAGCATTTGAAATGGTTTGCGGCTGCGGCTGCGATGTGTTGGGTGACGGGCGCAGTGCTGGCTCTGCGTGACGCCAAGCAGTGGCGTGCGGCGGCGGTCTCGGCGTGTGGTTCGCTCATCTTCTTTGCCTTTATCGTTGGAATGTGGATTTCGCTCGAAAGACCACCTCTGCGTACGATGGGCGAGACGCGTCTGTGGTACTCGTTCTTCCTCTCGGTGGCGGGCGTTGCGGTGTATGTGAGGTGGCGATATAAGTGGATATTGTCGTTCAGCACGATGATGTCGGTGGTCTTTATCTGCATAAACCTCTTCAAGCCCGAGATACACAGCAAGTCGCTGATGCCAGCGTTGCAGAGTCCGTGGTTTGTGCCGCATGTGATTGTCTATATGTTCGCCTATGCGATGATGGGTGCGGTGACGCTCTTTGCAATCTATCTGTGGTGGCGCTCGTCGCGCAAAGCACCTACGGCGGAGGAGATGGGCGTGTGTGACAACCTTGTGCGTATCGGCTGGGCGTTCCTTACGCTCGGTATGGTGATGGGTGCCCTGTGGGCGAAAGAGGCGTGGGGCGACTACTGGACCTGGGACCCGAAGGAGACATGGGCAGCGGCGACCTGGCTCGGCTATCTGCTCTATCTGCATCTGCGACCACAGACAAAAGATTATAATGTGACCTTTGCGCTCTTGATATTTTCATTCCTGATGTTGCAGATGTGTTGGTATGGTATCAACTATTTACCTTCGGCGCAGGGCGTGAGTGTTCACACCTACTAACTAAAAAATTGCCTAAAAAAGCTCTTTTGGCATCTGGCTCGATTTCGGGTTGCTCACATACGCTTGGTATGCTCCGCACCCTCAATCTTCGACCAGCTTCAAAATAGCAATTTTTATACAATTTTGTTTGATAATAATTAATGAAATACAATATGAAAAAGTTACTCTCAATTTTGATGTTTGCGCTGGTCGCAATGTCGACTTCGGCGCAACAGATATTTATGGGCGAGGCGGCTGATGACCAGTTGCTGTTGGCTGACCCTTTTATTTTGGAGGATGATGGCTGGTACTACATCTACGGTACGCACGCGAATGATGGTATCGTTGTATATCGCTCAAAGGACTTGAAGTCGTGGAGCGACCGCTGCGGTAATGCAAAGAATAAGTTGGCGTTGCATAAGGATGATGTGTGGGGCGACTATTGGTATTGGGCACCCGAGGTATATAAGGTGGGTGGAAAGTATATTATGACTTACAGTTGTCAGGAGCATATCTGCTATGCGGAGTCATCATCGCCCTGCGGACCTTTCGTGCAGCGCGACCACAAGCCTTACCTGCCACAGGAGAAGGGTATCGACTCGTCAATCTTCATTGATGATGACGGCAAGGCGTATATGTTCTGGGTGCGCTTCACAAACGGAAATGCCATTTGGGTGGCGGAGATGACCAACGACCTGCGTCAGGTGAAGTTGGAGACAGCGCGTCATCTGCTCGATGCGAAGGAGGGCAGTTGGGAGCACCAGATGGGTCGCGTAGTAGAGGGCCCAATGGTGATTAAGAAGGGCGGAAAGTACTACCTCACATATAGCGGTAATGACTATCACAGTCAGGACTACGCGGTGGGCTATGCGGTCTCGGAGAAGCCTATGGGACCTTACAAGCGTTATGAGGGTAATCCTATCCTCCACCGCCACAATGGTTACTACGGCACGGGTCATCATGCAC
>JAFZFR010000006.1 GCA_017555805.1 Alistipes sp.
CATCCTTCATCTTCTTGCTTACCAACTCCAATGCATCATAGAAGATGGTGTAAGCAATACTCTTCTTTCCATCCAGCATAAGATTGTTCACGAAGCGTGTAACCTCAACATCGTTGAACTTAGGATCTGGAAGTAGAATTCGCTTTCTTGGCTTAGCTTTTCTCATTTTTGCTTAATTAATTTAATTTGTCAATTTTACTTCTTACCAGCTTTAGGTCGCTTTGTACCGTACTTCGAGCGACGCTGACGACGACCGTCCACGCCTGCTGAATCGAGAGCACCACGAACCAAATGATAGCGTACACCTGGGAGGTCCTTAACACGACCACCGCGTACCAATACGATTGAGTGCTCCTGCAAGTTGTGACCCTCGCCTGGGATGTAGGCATTGACCTCCTTGCCGTTTGTCAATCTAACACGCGCCACCTTACGCATAGCCGAGTTTGGCTTCTTTGGAGTGGTAGTATATACACGAGTACATACGCCACGACGCTGGGGACACGCTGCGAGTGCTGGAGACTTACTCTTGTCCTCCATCTTCACTCGACCGTTTCTAACTAACTGTTGAATAGTTGGCATTTTAACTTGTCCTTTAATTTTTTGTGTTTACTAATTTCGTTATCGTCTCACTTGACGACCAAATCGGGTGCAAAGATAATCAAAATTTTTTAATAATACTATATAAATGGCTCTTTTTCGGGCTTTTTTCGCCATTTTCGGGGGTTTGCAATTCTTTTTACTTATGGATTTGGAGAAACTATAAGGTTTTATTTATACCACTAAAATTATCCCTATCTTTATCAGCGAGTTAGGTTAACATTTTCTTAACATTACCTGCTCCGCCGAGCGGGGGTTATTAACGAGTTGTGAACAAAAACGGCGTTTTTATTGATACTCTTACGGTGGTAAAAACTGGGGCTTTTTCGGGGTATTTTGAGGGCTTTTCAGGCTTGGCGAAAGTGGGCTCGAGAATTTGGTTGCGGAGCGAAGTTGCAAATTTGCAATTTTTACACTATTATGCCTATGGCATAATACCCTTCGCCTGGAAGAGTGGCGGAAAGTGAGAGATATTTTGCGGGCAGAGAGGGATGGCGAGGGTGCGGAATGAAGATATTGAGGGTGCTCGATAGGGTCTTGATGGGGCGCTTGACGAGCGCTTGCGCCTGCCCACACACGCACAATTACACGCGTATATAATAATGGGGCGCTGGGCATCGTTAGAGATATAGTAAAATATATCAACGCGCGAGGCGGTGCGGTTTGAAAATTTTTCACTAACTTTACGCTATGCAACCGCCGCGGGGCGGGGCAAAGAGAGAAAGTGGTAGCGGGGAAAATAGAATCTCAACCGCAAATAAGACAAACGAAAAACCCAAAGGCTATGAATAGAAAGACCTTGATACTCTGCGCTGTGGCGCTCTTCACCATCGTGACAATCTCACTGGTGGGCAACATCATCACCATCGCCGACAAGGCATCAGCCATACATCCGTGGGTGGGCTATGGCTTCTACATCGTGCTGGGATTGTTCCTTGCGCGCTTTGTCATCTACCCCACTCTGCGATTTCTGCTGACGCCCGAACTCAAGGGCGACGGACGCGACAAAATCGAGGAGATGGACGAGGGCGAACTGGCGCGTTACATCAAGCGACTCGCGCTCACGCAAGAGGAGAAGGAGTTGTTCGCCGCACAGCAGACCACCGTCGAGGGGGTGAAGGAGGTGTGGCGCAACCGCGACAGCGAGGCGAGCAAGGTGGTGCGTCGCGCAGCGCTGAATGTATTTATCGTGACGGGCATCAGCCAGAACGGCTCGCTCGACATCATCACCGCATTCGGTATGAACTTGCAGATGATTAACCGCCTCGTAGGGCTGCGACACGGACGCCCATCGCTGACCCAACTGCTTGAGTTGTATGTGATTGTGATTGCGTCGGCGCTTATCATCAGCATCACCGACGACATCCTCGACCAGATTGACACCAGCGAACTTTTCGGCTCGGTGGCGGGCGGCGTAGCGGGCTCATTGGCCAAGACATTCTTGAGTTCTTCGGTCAATGGCGCGATGAACGCCTACCTCACGCTACGCATCGGCAAACTGACGATGAAGTACCTCGAACTGGGCTCGAAAAACTTTAAGCACAACAGCAAGCGCATCCGCAAGGAGGCTCGCCGCAGTGCGCTGAAGGAGTTGCCAGCCGTTGCGAAGGAGGGACTTAACCGCGTGGTATCGACCGCCAAGGAGAGCACCTGGGAGAAGTTTTGCAATCTCAACCCCCTGAAGCGAGCAAAAGAATAAGGGGTTTTCAAAATTGAGAATTGAGGATTCAAACCCAACCGTTTATGTGGATTTTGCAAACTACCACCAATGAAAACCATTGCACGCATATTTTCGTTGATTCTTTGCCTGCTGATTTTTGCAGGCGGCGCGGCGGCGCAAAGTTTGCGGGAGTATTATGTAAATCTCCCTATAAACAAACAGTCGCTTGAGGAGCAATTGCACTTCACACCCATCGCTATGCCCGACAATATAAGGGAGATTGTCGATAAGATTGAGTATTGGGATATGGACTATCAATGGGTGCAAACATCTGAAGGGGAAATATTATTTATAAACACGCCCAACTACAACGAATTTTGGTATAGCACCATACAATTCACTCCAAAAAGCGATTATGGAGTCCTACACAGAACCGCAAAAGGCAGCACATTACACCACGACCGTCACGAATACAATATAAGATATACCCCTATTGCCTACGATGGCGTGAGACTTTTGGTGCATTTTGACAATGAGTGGAGTGAGGAGTATGCAAGAAAAAATTTCCCAAATATTCAATGGTCACTTGCCATCCTTACACCCGTAGGCGAAAAGAATTTCCTCAAGCGAATTGAGATTATACCACACCCCGAAGCATCAAGCGAGGCAGCGGTGGTGCATAACATTCCTCCGCGAGATATTGTGAAGCAGATAGGCTTGCGACCCTTGCCTGTGGATGAAAAATTCTACTTTTCTTGCGAAAACGGAAACCAGAAAAAATATCGCAAAAACATTATTTTCTCGACACCAAACATCCGCGACACACTCTACAAAGTTCGCTATTGGAAGAGCGAACTGGCAGGTTATGCAAAATGGAAGAATGGGAAAGTGGTCTTTGACCAGACAATAATTGGAGGAGACTTGTTTGACGATATGTCTGTGTTTGAATTTGACGCAACCAAGCCGTATGTTATATACCATGGCATCACCCATGGGCTACATCGACCTTTGTATCAAGAGGAAAAACGCGAATTAGAGGGATTTACGGTTTCGGCATACAATGGCGAAAAGATAATATTATCCAACGCATATAAAGACGATTTCGAGGAGAGATTTATTCTATCATATTTCATCCCTGCAACGCGTGAGGATGTTGAGAAACTAATCTCTATGCCTAAACCGATTTACCCAGTCTTAAAACGCAATAAGAGATTGATGCTCAAGCGCATCGAAGCCCCTACCTGTCGAACTCCGCAACCGATTTCAATTGGCAAAGTTGAACTTTTGCAGATTGAGTCACGCCGAAAAAGAAAGTAGGCGATACAAGCACCCCGAGCGGGTGCTTTTTTGGTGGGCAGAGATTTACTTTGGCGCGCATTATTTATCTTCGGTAGTGGAGGTGGGTAGCGCGTAAAACACACTATATCACCGAAGATACGCCTCGTGCGAGGCGGATATAATTTTGAATTTTGAATTCTAAATTTTGAATTCTCGTTTGCGCTTCCTAACTTTGTGGCATACTTTAATAATATAGAGTAATAACTAATTAAGAATAAAAAAATGAAAAAAGCACTTTTGACACTTGTAGCGGCGATTGTATCATTCACCGCTATGGCTGATGAGGGTATGTGGTTGTTGCCATACCTTCAGAAGATGAACATCAAGGATATGAAGGCGAAGGGCTGCAAACTCTCTGCCGAGGATATCTATTCAGTGAACAAGTCCTCTTTGAAGGACGCTATCGTAATCTTCGGTGGCGGCTGTACAGGCGAAATCGTATCGGAGAAGGGTCTTATCTTCACAAACCACCACTGCGGCTACGGCTCTATTCAGGCGCTCTCATCGGTTGAGCACGACTACCTCAAGAATGGTTTTTGGGCTTCATCTCACGCCGAGGAGTTGCCTTGCCCAGGCTTGTCAGTAAAGTTCGTTCGCTCGATTGAGGATGTCACAGCCGACATCCTGGGCAATGTGCCTTCAATCGCAGGCGAGCAGGAGCGTCAGCAGATTATCCGCGAGAACATCAAGGCAATGACCGAGGCAAAGCAGAAGGATTTGGAGAAGAGCCAGACCTACAACATCGTGGAGTTCTTCGGTGGTAATCAGTACTTTGCATTCGTTTACGAGGTTTACACCGATGTTCGTCTGGTGGGTACTCCTCCATCGTCAATCGGTAAGTTCGGCGGCGACACCGACAACTGGATGTGGCCTCGTCACACTGGCGACTTCTCAATCTTCCGCGTATATGCCGACAAGGATAACAAGCCTGCGGCTTACTCAAAGGAGAATGTGCCTTACAAGCCTACACGCCACCTCGAGATTTCGCTCAACGGTTACAAGGAGGGCGACTTTGCAATGGTGATGGGCTTCCCTGGCTCAACAACCCGTTATATGACATCTCACGAGATTGACCAGATGTTGGAGGTGGATAACCCACAGCGCATCTTCATCCGCGGCGAGCGTCAGGCTATCATCTGGGAGGCTATGGAGGCGAGCGACGAGATTCGCATCAAGTATGCATCGAAGTACGCTGGCTCATCTAACTACTGGAAGAACTCAATCGGTATGTCACGCGGCATCCAGAAACTCGGCGTGAAGGCGCAGAAGCAGGCACAGGAGGCAGCATTCCAGAAGTGGGCTGACGAGAACACATTGCCAGAGGAGGGTTACATCGACGCTCTTCCAAATATGAAGGAGGCGGTTGCGAAGATTACTCCAGCCGAGGGCGTTATGCAGTATATGAACGAGGCTATGTTGCGCGGTATCGAACTCATCAGCGTATCACGCACTCCAAAGGCTCGCTACGCAGGTTTCTATAAGGACTATGACGCTAACCTCGACCGCAAGGTGGCAAAGCGTATGATGCAGATTGTACGCGAGAATATGGCAAAGGAGAACCTCCCATCAATCTACACCGAGGTTATCGACGCGAAGTTCGGCGGCAACAGCGACGCCTATGTTGATTGGTTGTACGACAACTCTGTATTCACATCACTCGAGAAGGCTAACGCCGCATCGGAGGAGCAGGTGGCAGCAGACCCAGCAGTAGAGTTGGCAAACTCTGTGATGGAGGTTTACCGCAACGCCTATGTTGAGTATGTAAAGTACGCTCCAGAGGTGAACAAGGCTCACCGCCTGTATGTGGCTGGCTTGATGAAGATGCAGCCAGAGAAGGCTTGGTACTCTGACGCAAACTTCACTATCCGTTGCACTTACGGTCAGGTATTGCCATACAACCCTGCTGATGCGATTACATACAACTACTTCACTACACTTGAGGGTGTAATCGCAAAGGAGGACAACACAAACCCATTGGAGTTCACCGTTGAGCCAAAACTCAAGGAACTCTATGCAAAGAAGGACTACGGTCGCTACGCAGACAAGGATGGCAAGTTGCATGTAGGCTTCCTCGCAAACCTCGACATCACTGGTGGTAACTCGGGCTCACCTATGCTCGACGGCAAGGGTCGCCTGATTGGTTTGGCATTTGATGGCAACTGGGAGGCAATGTCGGGTGATGTTGCATTCGAGCCAGAGTTGCAGCGCTGCATCGGCGTGGATGTGCGCTATGTATTGTGGGTAGTAGATAAGTTCGCTGACTGCCAGCACATTATGTCGGAGCTCGACATCGTGGGCGGCAAGCGATAACATACCATAACGGGTTGCCGACACGCTCGGCAGCCCTTTGATTTAGAGATTAAAAACCGTCATCGCGCACAGGACAAAGTGCCACGAAACCATCGGTTTCCCGCAATGACGATACTTGGTTTGAAAAGATGAAGTTGCGAAACATTACTATTCTGGTGGTGGTGCTGCTGGTGTTGGACCAGGCACTCAAGATATGGATCAAGACACACCTCTGCATCAACGAGGCGATAGAGGTGTTCCCCTGGTTTCAGTTGCGATTCGTTGAGAACAACGGCGCGGCATTCGGTATGCAGATAGCCAATGCGGGCGGTTTCGACTGGGGCAAGTTGTTGCTCACATCGTTCCGCATCGTGATGATTGGTCTGCTGGGTTACTACATCCACCACCTCACCCGCAAGAAGAGTTTTCCAAAGGGGGCGATGATTGGTCTGGCGATGATTTTCGCGGGCGCGGTGGGCAACCTGATTGACTCGCTCTTCTACGGCGTGATTTTCACAGCCTCGACACCCCTCACGGTGGCGACCTTCGGCGAGGGTTACAGTACCTTCCTGATGGGCAAGGTGGTAGATATGTTCTACTTCCCTCTGTTCCAGTGGAATAGCGTACCATCGTGGCTGGAGTTCCTGGTTGATCACAACAACTATTTCTTTGGCGCAATCTTCAATCTCGCCGATGCCTACATATCGGTGGCGGCGGTATATATGCTCATCTTCCAGTGGCAGACATTCGACAAGGAGTGGAATTAACGCTGGCCGAAAAGGGCATATTCACACCACAAAACATCATAATCGCGAGGGGCAGAGATGCCGACTCGCGATTTTTTTGCATTTTTTATTGCGAAATAAAAAAAGTGTACTACCTTTGCATTCCGAAACGATGCCCAGATGGTGAAATGGTAGACACGCTCGTTTCAGGTGCGAGTGCTTCACGGCATGTAGGTTCGAGTCCTATTCTGGGCACAAAAAGAGCAGGCTTTTGGTCTGCTCTTTTTTTGTGCCCGTTGGGCAACTATATTGATAATCCCTCCAAACCTCCCTTTGAAAAGGGAGGCTTCGG
>JAFZFR010000082.1 GCA_017555805.1 Alistipes sp.
AACACCCGCGTGATGGTACACGCCTACCGCCTCTTGGTGGAGGCTATGGCGGCGGAGGGTATGACCTACCCTATCCACTTGGGCGTAACCGAGGCGGGCAACGGCATCGAGGGCAGAATAAAGAGCGCCGTAGGTATTGGTGCGCTGCTTGCTGATGGTATTGGCGACACGATTCGCGTTTCACTCACCGAGGCTCCCGAGAATGAGGTTCCCGTAGCGCAGATGCTCGTTGAGCACTATGCTGACCGCGCTGGCGAGTTCACCATTGCCCACCCAGAGCGTTACAACGCGACGGAGTATGTTCGTCGCAGCGACATTATGACACCTATCTCACACGATGAGATTGATGATAGTTTCCTTGTTATTGAATCAACATCGAAGAACCCAACCGCAGAGTTGCGCGCGGCAATCCTCTCGCTGGAGGATATCAAACAGCCCGTTGTCGTGAAGTGCCGTTATGAGCAGTCGGACATCGAGGAGGTAGCCGTAAAGGCGGCAGCCGACTTGGGCGTGTTGTTCCTCGACGGCTTGGCAGATGGTATCTGGGTCGATGCACCTAACATCCCCGCCGAGCAGGTCAAGGAGATTGAGTTGATGATTCTTCAGGCGGCACGCGTGCGCTTCTCTCATACCGAGTATATCGCCTGCCCAAGTTGTGGTCGTACGCTCTACGACATCGAAAAGACACTCGCCGACATCAAGAATCGCACATCACACCTCAAGAACCTCAAGATTGGCATTATGGGCTGCATCGTGAATGGCCCAGGCGAGATGGCGGATGCCGACTACGGATATGTGGGTGCTGCGGCGGGCAGAATCACACTCTACAAGGGTCGCGAAATTGTCGAGAAGAACATCCCGCAGGAGGAGGCTATTGAGCACCTCATCGAACTTATCAAGCGCAACGGCGACTGGCAAGACCCAAAGTAGATGGCTGGCGGAGCGATGAAGAAATACACCTCGCGTGGCGTGGTGCTGGGGACAATCAAGTACGGCGACAAAGGCGTTGTCGTGCAGATGCTCACATCCACCCACGGTAGGCAGAGTTATATGGTGCAGGGGCTTGGCTCTCGGCGCGGACACAGCAAGTTGGCACTCTTCCAGCCTATGTTCGCACTGGAGTTCGAGGGACTGGAGTCATCGCGTATGCAGATGCACCGCCTGGGCGAGGTGCAGAGTGGCATTGTGCTGCAATCTACACCCTTCGACATAAAAAAATCTACCATCGCTCTCTTTATGGCAGAGGTTTTGCACCGACTGGTGAAGGAGAGTGAGGCGAACGATATGCTGTTCGACTTCGTGTGGGGCTCGGTCGAGGCGCTGGACGCCGCCACCGAGGGCGTAGCGAACTTCCACCTTTGGTTTCTTGCACACCTTTGTCGCTTTTTGGGTTTCGCACCAGGCAACGAACATATGCCCGATGCGTGGCTCAACATCGCCGAGGGTCTATACACCACGCAGGAGCCACCACGCGAACACCGAATGTCACAAGAAAATGCACTCATTCTCCGCGATATGCTGGAGTGTGATGTGCGCTACATTGCCGAGATTGGACTCAACCGCCACCAGAGGGTTGATTTCCTCGCGGCACTTGTAGGTTACTATGGTTATCATCTTGACACTATCAACTCCGTGCAGTCAATCAGGATTTTGCAAGAGGTTTTTTGATAGTGAAATACATCCTTTACTCCGTTTCCGCCCTGCTGATGCTGGGCGCACTCGTTGTCGATTACTACGACGACCAGCAGATTTATGCCCTGCGCCAAGCCGCTGCCGCCGAGCAGCAGCCACGCCGCTGGCAGAGTGGCGACACCACCTGGTATGAGATTGACTCTCTGCCCGCACTCCCCTCGCCCGAGGAGTGGGACTCGTTGCGTATGGTGTGGGACTCGTTGCACGGCGAGTGGATAGCGCCCGTAGTGGCGCCCGAGGAGCCTACGCCGCACCTTCCCGCAGGGTATAAGTTCGACTACCGCCTGCCCTACTGGAACATCTACCGCCGCTCGTTCACCCGCTGGGGCATAACCTTCTCGACGGGTCAGCCAGACCCATTCAACCCCTACCCCGCCTCGAACGCACTCGACGCGTCGGTCACATCACACCCATTAAATCGCCCGAGATAGTGTGGTTTTCATAATTTTTTGTACCTTTATCCAGCAAAACGACATTAAAAACAGATAAGATATGGAGGCAGTAAGCCAGTTTTTACGAGATTGGGTGGATAGAGGCTTGGCGCTGATAGGAATCAACGGCGCTACGGGAGCGCTCAACCGCTGGGTCATACTTTTATTTATAGTACTCTTCGCGCTCTTGATTGACGCCATCATCCGCATCGGCGTGGCACGCGTCTTAAAGCAGATTGTGAGCCGCACCAAGGCCGCGTGGGACGACCACCTTTTCGACAGCAGTGTCATCAAGCGACTCTGCAACTTCATCACACCAACGATAATCTACATCCTGCTGCCCATCGCCTTTGCCGACGGCGCAGAGGATGGCATACACCAGATACTGGAGCGTGGCGTTGAAATCTATATGGTCATCGCCTGCATACGCTTTGTGAACACCCTGCTGAAGGTATGCTTCGATATTGCCGAGCAGCATCCCGCCTGGCAGGGCAAGCCCATCAAGGGTCTGATGCAGACGGGTCAGGTCATCGTGATTTGCATCGGCACAATACTCATCATCTCAATCCTTATCGACAAGTCGCCCACGCTGCTGCTGACGGGTTTGGGTGCTTCGGCGGCGGTGCTGATGTTGATTTTCAAGGATAGCATACTGGGTCTGGTGTCGGGCGTGCAACTCTCGGCAAACAATATGCTGATGGTAGGCGACTGGATTAGCATCCCACAACGCGGTGTAGATGGCGAGGTCGAGGAGGTGACGCTCACCACTATCAAGGTGCGCGGCTGGGATAAGACCCTCTACACGCTGCCACCCTACCTGCTCATCAGCGAGTCGTTCCAGAACTGGCAGGCTATGCGCTCGTCGGGCGGTCGCCGCATCAAGCGCTCGCTCAATGTCGATATGACCAGCGTATGCTTTGCCACACCAGCCTTTATCGAGGGGCTGCGTGCTGACGAGACCACAAGCGCACTTATCGATAAGATTGAGGTGAAAAGCGACGAGGGCGCGACACTCACCAACCTTGACCTGCTTATGCGCGCAATAAATGAATACCTGCTGCACCACCCTCGCGTGAACCCTAACATGACGGTTATGGTGCGCCAACTGCAACCCTCGGAGTGGGGCCTACCGATTGAGGTCTATTGCTTCTCTGCGAATGTGAACTGGGTACCCTACGAAAACCTCCAGAGCGAGATTATCTCCTACATCATCGCCACCGCACCCCTCTTCTCCATCCGCTTCTACCAAGCCCCCTCAAGCCTCGACTTGAGAAGGAGTTAAAATAGAAAGGCTGCCGCTTCTGCGACAGCCTTTTTTCATATATTGAGTCTTAAATTTTCAAAGCAAGAGAAATTTACTTTGCCAACTCCAATGCTTTGGTGGTGGTGTAATACTTTGCCTTCATATGCGAGCGCTCCCAGGCGGGAATCTCGCCAGCGGCAAGGTAACCCAGATAAACCTTCATAACAGAACTGAAGCGCACCTCGTGGCTCTTGATAATCGAAGATGGGATGATGACCTGATACTCCGAGTCAGCGACCTTGCGGAGTGAGAGGTCGGGATATCTCTTATCCAATGACTTAAGCGCCGCGCTCAAGCGAGCCTCAAACGCCTCGTCGCCCGTTTTATCAACCACATAGAGCATAGGCTTGTAGCCCTGCTCGGCACCCTGGCGAATCTCGATGTTCGCCTTTGTACCCTTCACGACAGAGTAGTGAGTGTCGCCCGTACCCTCGGTGCCGACCTCTGCCATAAAGTTCCAGATAACGCTCACGCGGCAGTTCACTCCCGCCAACTGATAGTTCATCTCGCCGTTTGAGTAGACCTGCAAGGTATCGTTCACAACATCCTTCTGCAAGAATGATGGGTAGTCCTCCTTGCCAGTCACCAGACGGTATTTGTCGCGAGGAATCTTTGTCGCCCAGCGACTTGCCGAAGTGAACTTGATATCATTCTTATAATCAATCTCCTGCTCGGGCATAACCGTACACTGCACCAAATCGACAAGGTGGGTGGTCACATCCACGATACCCTCGCCCTGCTGCTTCACATCGAAGTACCACTCCGGGCGGCGCAAAGGCTCGCCAGAGACATACTTGAAGAAGTGGTGAACACTCTCCTTGGTGATGGCAGGCTCCTCGGGCGTACCCTTCTCCATCTCGCCGAAGAGTTCAGGCATAGCCACCAGCACACGCTGCAACTCGTTGTTAATCTCGCTGCGCTCGGTCATAATATCGTAGACCATCACGCCACTCTCCGCTGCCGCATCGAGAGTCTGCTCAAGCATCTTGAAACTCTTACCATCGATAGCCATCGGCTTGTCTGCCAGCACATTGATACCAGCATCCACAGCCGCCTGCACATAGCCAGTCTTCTTGCCGTTGTTACCCGCCAGAACGAGCACATTGCCTCGGCGCTCCTGAATCATTCGCTGCAGGTAGTCATCGCCCGTATAGAGGTGCTCAACCCACGATGTCGGGCGCTCGGCGCGCGTGTTGTAACGCTCGATGCGGTCAAGGTGCATCTCAACATCAGCACCCTTGGGAGCATAGACATGCACCGTGGGGTCAACCTCGTTGTACATATACATCTGCACCAGCGCCGCGTGGAAGTGACCAGGGTCGAGCGTCAGCAACTTAACCTCATTCTGTCGGCCGCTGAACTTTGAGGTAGATGGGCTCTGCTTGCAACTCACCAAAGCGATAGAGGCAATAGCCAAAATCGCCACAAAAATCTTTCTCATATTGTCTGAATTTTAATTTTCCTTTGGCAAAGATAACATAAAATTGCATTTGAGGCGAAAAAAAATGGTGTAAATGGCAGATATTTACATTTTTTGGCGTATCTTTGCCGTCGCTTTCGCGCGCGGATAAGGCGGGCGTGAGCACAAACATTTAATTATTAACATTTTAACGGGCGATTGTATCGCAAAAATTTTTCCACGATGGAAGTATTGAACAATGTAGCAAACGAGAGTTTCGATTGGAACGCGTTTGAGAATGATTTGGATCTCTATGGCGGTCAGTCAAAGGAGCAGGTAACTGAGGCTTATGACCAGACTTTGTCTAACATCGCTGTTGGCGAGGTTGTTGAGGGTACTGTTAGCGAGATCAACAAGCGCGAGGTAACCGTAAACATCGGCTACAAGAGCGAGGGTATGATTCAGGCAACTGAGTTCCGTTACAACCCAGAGTTGATAGTAGGCGACAAGGTAGAGGTTTACGTTGAGTCTGTTGAGGACAAGGGTGGTGCTTTGGTTCTCTCGCACAAGAAGGCACGTCAGCTTAAGAGCTGGGATCGTGTAAACGAGGCTTTGAACAACGACGAGATTATCAAGGGTTACGTTAAGTGCCGCACTAAGGGCGGTATGAT
>JAFZFR010000083.1 GCA_017555805.1 Alistipes sp.
GACTCTCCCTGCAGCAGGCGAAGCGCTTGCAGATTGAGGGCTTCGTGAGTGATATTGTACTCCGCTCAGCGGAGTTTGGTGAGGTTCTGGCGCAGGAACTCACCGCAAAACTTGAAACACTGTAAGATGTTTGATGTAGAGACCATACGCAAAGATTTTCCTATCCTTTCACGCTCGGTGAACGGCAAGCTGCTCGTCTATCTTGATAGCGGCGCTACGGCGCAGAAGCCCGAGTGTGTGATTGAGTTGGTAAATCGTATGCACCGCGAGCAGAATGCCAACATCCATCGTGGCGTGCATCACCTCTCGGAGGAGGCTACCTCGATGTATGAGGCGGCGCGCGAGAGCGTGAGGGCGTTCATCGGTGCGGCGGCGCGTGAGGAGGTTATCTTTACGGCGGGCGCTACGGCGTCAATCAATACGGTTGCGTATGCGTGGAGTGAGAAGTTTTTGAAAGAGGGCGATAACATCATCGTCAGCGAGATGGAGCACCACTCCAACATCGTGCCCTGGCAGATGATGGCGCAGCGCAAGGGTGCCGAGTTGCGTGTCTTGCCATTCGACGACGAGGGCCGCCTGATGACGGAGAAGTTGGATGAGTTGCTTGACGAGCGCAGTAAGTTGGTTGCCGTTACGCAGGCTTCGAATACTCTCGGTACGCGCCCCGACCTGAAGTATATCATCGAAAAGGCTCACGCGGCGGGCGCTGTGGTGATGGTCGATGGTTGTCAGGGCGTTGTTCACGGCGGTGTGGATGTTGCGGCACTCGATTGTGACTTCTACGCCTTCTCGGGTCATAAACTCTACGCCCCAACAGGTATCGGTGTGCTTTATGGCAAGCAGGCATTGCTTGAGCAGATGCCTCCCTTCCTGTGCGGTGGCGATATGGTGGATAGGGTGTCATTTGAGCGCACAACCTATGCTCCGCTGCCGCTAAAGTATGAGGCGGGCACATCCAACTACATAGGCGCTATCGGTCTGGGCGAGGCGGTGCGTTATCTGCAAGGCTTGGATATGCGGGCCGTCGAGCAGCACGAGCACGATTTGACCGCCTATGCCGAGCAGTTGCTTTCACAGGTGGATGGTCTTCGCATCTATGGCACGACGGAGGGCAAGTGCTCGATTGTTTCGTTTAATGTCGAGGGTGTGCATCCATACGATATGGGAATGATTCTCGATAAGTTGGGCATTGCCGTGCGTACGGGTCAGCATTGCGCCGAGCCTGTGATGCAGCACTATGGCGTTACGGGTATGTGTCGTGCGTCGATTGCGATGTACAACACGCGAGAGGAGATTGAGGCGTTGCATCGTGGCGTGGAGCGCGCGGTGCGAATGTTAAGATAGCAAACAAAAAACCAAACTAAAAGAGAAGATTATGTTTATAGTTCTTGAGGGAGTTGATGGCTCTGGAAAATCAACACAGATTGCCAATCTGCGTAAGATGTTTGCCGAGCGAGGCGTTGAGTGCGAGTATCTGCACTTTCCCCGTTTCGACGCCCCCTATTTTGGCGATATGATTGCCCGCTTTCTGCGTGGCGAACTCGGTTCGATTGATCAGGTTGATCCATATATTGTGGCTCTGCTCTATGCTGGCGACCGTCGTGATGCAGCGTCGCTCATCAACGGCTGGCTAAAGGAGGGCAAGGTGGTGCTGGTGGACCGCTATGTATATTCTAATGTAGGCTACCAGTGCGCCAAGTTGCACGATGCCGAGAAGCGCGAGGAGTTGCGTAAGTGGATTTTGAGCCTTGAGTACGATTACTTTGCCATTCCCAAGCCCGATGTATCAATCTTCCTGGATGTTCCTTTTGCCTTCACAGAGCGCAAGTTGAAGGAGCAGCGTGAGGGTGATGACCGCGCCTACCTTAATGGCAAGCAGGATATTCACGAGCAGTCGATGGACTTGCAGCGCGCTGTGCGTCAGGTATATATCGATGCTGCCGAGTGCGACGATGATATGTATATCGTAAACTGCACCGATAACGACGAGATGGCATCGCCCGAGGAGATTTTCTCTCGCATTATGAAGGTTGTTGAGCCTAAAATTTAACTTTGTGCGGGAATGAGCAATAAGAGTAGAAAAATATTAAAGCGCATCTCAAACATCTGCTGCCTCATAGTCGGTATATCGTTCGTCTTTGCCGGCTTTGTGAAGGTGGTCGATCCGTGGGGAACGGCGCTGAAGGTGAACGAGTACCTCTCAATCTATGGTTTGGAGTGGCTCTCACCCGCAGCGATGATATTCTCCATCTGGTTGTGTGGTGCCGAGATGATGATGGGACTGATGTTGCTCTTCAGGGTGCGTATCCGTCTGGTCTCAATCTTCGCGCTGGTGTCGATGTCGTTCTTCACGATACTCACCTTCTTGAGTGCCACCTGGATTCCCGTCGAGGACTGCGGCTGTTTTGGTGAGGCTCTGCGCTTGACTCCGTGGGAGACCTTCTTCAAGAATCTGGTGCTCCTGCCGATGGTTATCGTGATATGGTATCGCTATCGTCCCGACAAGATTTTGGTATTCAAGCCAGTTGAGTTGATGCTCACCTGTCTCTTCTTCTCCATTGCGATGGGTCTTGGCGCCTATTGCTACTATCACAAGCCACTTATCGACTTCCTGCCATACAAGGAGGGCGCGAACCTCTATGAGATGATTCAGGCACAGCACGATACGGGCGGCGAAGAGATGGAGGAGGAAGAGTATGTACTCATCTATCGCAACCGCCGTACGGGCAAGTTGCGCGAGTTCTCACTCGAGGATAAGGAGTGGCAGAACGAGAGCAAGTGGGAGTGGGTCGAGACGCGCGTTGATAACGAGACTTCGCCTGTACAGACTCTTGTCAGCGAGTTCTCTATCTCCGATGCCGAGGGCAACGCTACCGAGGATGTGCTCACTCGCAAGGGCAAGGTCTATATGATTTGCATCACCAAGTTCGACGATGTGCCACGCAGTTGTGCAAAGCGTCTGCGCGGTGTTGTGGAGTTGGCAAAGAGCGAGGATGCACTGGTTGTCTGCCTCACGCCACAACCTTTGAAGTATGTCACCTGGCAGCGTTTCGACGAGTCGGAGCCAGTGCGTTGCTACAACATAGACGCTACGGTGATGAAGACAATGCTCCGTGCCGAGAATGGTCTGGTGGTGCTCAGCGATGGCGTTATCGAGCATAAATATAATTGCCGAAGCATAGATTTTGTCGAGTAACGCGACATAAACATATTGTTTGGTATAGAAATTGACTTTCAGCGATGGAAGTCAATTTTTTTGTTTATGTGTAGAACTATTTTCTCTTTTATAGTTTTCGTGCTCTGCCTCGTTTCGTGTCACACGCACCACGCCGAGGTGAGTGATGCACCGCGAAGCGTGAAGGCGCAGCGGGTGCAGGCGGTGAGTTTTGTCGATCGCGACTTTGCGGGTATGTCCACCGCCGACGATGCCACGATGCTGGCGTTTAAGTTGTCGGGTCAGGTGTTGAGCGTCGATGTGGGCAAGGGCGACTTTGTCCGTCGTGGCGAGTTGCTGGCACAACTTGATCCGAGAGATGTGGAGTTGCAGGTGGCATCCGACCGCTCGCAGTATGAGCGCGCCACCTCGCAGTATGAGCGTATGCGTCGCCTGCTTGACCGCAATGCTGTATCACAGCAGGAGTATGAGGCAGCCGAGGCGGCATTCGTTCAGGCGCAATCGACCTACGAAAACTCGCGCGACCTGCTCGCTGAGACCAAGTTGCGCGCGCCGTTTGATGGCGTCATTGAGCGTACCTATGTCGATGCCTACCAGCGCGTGGAGTCGGGGCAGACCATCCTTCGATTGGTCAATCCCGCCAGCACTACGGTCGAGTTTACGATGTCAGAAAAGAGTATGTCGGTGCTTGCCGACACCACCTCGCGCTACTATGTCCGCTTCGAGAATTACCCCGACCACCTCTTTACGGCGCGGCTGGATAGTTACGCCAAGACTGCTTCCGATGCCTCGGGCTTCCCCGTATCGCTTAAGTTAAACAAGGAGGAGGTCGCGGGCTACCGCATCTCGCCCGGTATGACCTGTCAGGTGATGATTCGCACATCGGATAACAACTCCAACGAGGTCGCCGTTCCCCTCACCGCAATCTACACCCCCGCGGGCGGCGGTGTCTATGTGTGGCGCGTGGTGGTGGATAGGGTGGAACTATGTGCCGTTGAGTTGGGCGAGTTGCTTGGTCGCGATATGGTGAGCATACGGCGCGGCATTGAGGCGGGCGATGTGGTCGTTACGGCGGGCGTCTATCGTCTCAAGGAGGGTGAACGAGTGAAAATCTTAAATCGTTAGCCTATGTCTGTGGCCGATTACTCTTTGCGCCACCGCAGCGTCGTGTGGTTTGTGCTTGCGCTCTGCATCGTGGGCGGAGTGTGGGCGTTTGTGAAGATGGGTAAGAAGGAGGACTCCACCTTTGTGATGAAGACCGCTGTGGTGAGTTGCACCTACGAGGGCGCTACGCCCTTCGAGGTCGAGCAACTCATCACCGAGCCCCTCGCGCGTGAGTTGCAATCTATGCGTAAGGTGAAGAAGATTACCTCCGAGTCCTACTATGGTGTGTCGCGTATTATGGTCGAACTGGAGTCGGGTACACCCGCTCGCGAGATACC